>CAYNIX010000054.1:0-5989 GCA_964397535.1 uncultured Candidatus Saccharibacteria bacterium
AAAACAAAATAGCCGTACGGCTATTTTGTTTTAATTAAGGTATTTTTGTGCTAAATTATATATGTCAGGTTAGGGAAAATCATTATCAAGCAATATTGGTTTAGCTGGTCCGTCTCGGCTAAAAACTTGCCGAGCAGAGGCTAGGTTTAGAAGGAGCAGAATGCGACCTTCCTCCATCCTCCGTAGCTGTAGGCGAGTGTAGTTCAGTGGTAGAATGCGACCTTCCCAAGGTTGAGGCGGGAGTTCGATTCTCCTCACTCGCTCCAGCTACTACGGAGGACAGGCAAGGCGAAGATCGCCGGTTCGATTCCGGTATCCTGCTCCATCTACTTCTGCGGAGGATGGGCAGGGTTGAGGCGACCCGATGGATCGGGGTCTCTCATATTATAGCTAGATTTTTGCGATTGTGCCGATATAAAATAGCTTGCCCCGTCTGCCAGTCGCCTATTGCCGATGTAGCTTAGTTGGCAAAGCAGCGCTTTCGTAAAGCGAAGACCAGCGGTTCAAGTCCGCTCATCGGCTCCATACATGAAATTAGTATGATTTATACATATTTGATAAAAAGTATAAAAGATGGTAGTTACTACTGCGGGATTTCAAATAACCAGTTAAAGAGGTTGTCGGAACACAATTCGGGAAAACTGAAGACCACATCAACAAAAAGACAATGGAAATTAGCTTATCTTAAAAAACATTTATCATACACCGACGCTAGAAAACACGAAAAATGGTTGAAAAAGAAAAACAGATTTTATAAAGATAAATTAGCTCAGCTTGCCCCGCCTGAAATAGGCGGGGTGAAGTAGAGCAGCACTTTCCCCGCCCGTTTAGGGTGGGGTAAAGACCAGCGGTTCAATCCCGACCATCGGCTCCAATAAATTATTTGTATGGTTTAAGCAATGATAAAAAGCTGTTCAAAAGGAAAATATTATTAAGAAATATCTAAACAAAATTACTGAAGTTTTTTATCACGATGAATTTAATCGTCTAACTTTATCGGCGGTAGTATTGGCATCGCTAGGCGCTTACTTGTTGTGGGTGCCATTATCCAGTACAAGCCAGGTAATGTTTTATAATCCCTATAAATATTACCCTTTTCAACTTTATTTGGTGATTTTTGTGCTTCATCTGGCAGTTTCTATTTATTCTTATAATATAAATAAATTTATTTCCAACTTTCTTCTGGCGAGCTTGTTATTCTACTTATTATTGATATTTTCTTTAGAAATTTATTACTGGATTATAAAATGAACTCAAAATGGAAATACAAGAGAATATTTGAAGTACTGCCCGGTGTTATGTCCTGGATTATTATTATCTCCCCATTGTTTTTAGCCTGGTTTGCGCCTAAATTTTTAGCGGTAATATTATTGGTGTATATTTCATTTTGGTTGCTAAGAACCTTTTTTATGTCATATCGTTTGATAATAGGGTATCGTAATTATCGTCATGATATTAAAGTAAACTGGCTTAAAAAACTTGAGAATGAAAAATTCAGTACGAATTGGCAAGATATATATCATGTTGTTTTGGTGCCGACATATCGCGAAGATATTTCGCTCCTAGAGTCATCTATTGAATCAGTACTCGGTTCGAACTATCCCATGAACAGGGTAATTTACGTTTTGGCTACCGAAGAACGCGATAGGGAAAGAGCCGAGCTGTATTCAAAAACTTTGAGTGAAAAATACGGCCACCAATTTATGGAATTTTTTACTTATATGCACCCCGCCGATATCCCGGGAGAGGTAGTTGGCAAGGGTCCGAATATTTATTATGCTGCCAAAAAAGTTAACGAATTTATAGAAAACAGAGGCATTGATGCTTCAAAAGTCATTGTTACCAATATGGATTCGGATAATCGTATGGACAGGGAATATTTGGCCTGTTTAACTTATAAATATTTAACTTGTGGGGATCCGTTGCATAAAAGCTATCAGCCGCTGCCTATGTATTTTAATAATATTTGGGACGTGCCCATGGCCATGCGTTTAATTGCCATGGGTTCATCATTTTGGCAGTTGATCGTGGCCACCAGGCCATCACGCTTGAGAAATTTTTCAGCTCACGCTCAAACTTTGGAGGCACTGCGAGCGGTAGATTATTGGTCGCGTGAAACTATTGTCGAGGATGGCCACCAATTTTGGCGAAGCTATTTTGCCTTCGATGGCAATCATCACGTGATTCCTTTATATACACCCATTTACCAAGACGCGGTTTTAGCGGATAATTATAAAGAGACCATCTTGGAGCAATATTTACAAAAAAAGCGCTGGAGCTGGGGGGTATCTGACATTCCGTATGTGATGGAAAATACCATCGGTAACAAAAAAATTCCTTTTATTGATCGTTGGGCCAACGCATTGATATTATGGGAAGCACATATTTCATGGGCTACTGTTTCCATAGTTTTAGCAACTTCGTCGTGGTTGCCGTTGTCTATGAATCTGGTATTTAGAAATCAGGTATTAATTTATAATTTTCCCATTATTTACAGATATGTATTAATAATTGCATGGGTTGGGATGATTACAACATTAATAATTTCCACTGCTATTGTTCCTCCAAGACGCGGCAAAAAACCAATTTTTAGGATATTTTTAGACTGGATTTTGACTCCGATTGTACTGCCAATTTCAAATATATTATTATCCGCCATTCCTGCACTTCATTCTCAAACTTGCCTTATGCTAGGTAGATATTTAAATATTTTTAGAGTAACCGTAAAATCGGTAAAAAGAAGCAATGTTAGCTAATTTTTCGCCTAGCTTTTAGTTTATTGCTTGTTAGTGAGTTCTTAAAATTTGGAGGGTATATGTTTCGGAATTTAAGCGAAACAAAAAAAAGTAGCATAACCTGGTTTTGTGCAGTTTTGATACTTTCTGTCATGTTTGTGATCTCGCTATTAGCCAGTAGGGGTGATTCCGGCACCACCGATGAAATTGCCCATATTCCATCCGGCTACTCATATTTGCGCTATCTTGATTTTAGGCTCAATCCGGAACATCCACCGCTTGCCAAGGCATTGGCCGGCACGCTCTTGCAATTTGTACCGGTAAGAGATTTGAGACTTGATTGGAGCTGGGAGGGTATAAACCAGTGGGAGGCGGGCTGGAGCATGCTCTATCGATCCGGCAACGATCCGAACCAGATTTTATTATGGGCCAGGATCCCGATGATTTTATTGTCTCTCGGTCTTGGATTTTTAGTATTTTTGTTTGCTAAAAAATATTTTGGCCGGGCCATAGCTCTTCTTTGTCTCACCTTGTTTGCTTTTTACCCCGATGTGCTTGGCCACGGGCATCTTGTTACCACCGATATAGCAGCTGCTTTCGGATACCTTCTAACAATTTTTGCTTTCGATAATTTAATGCGCAAAAAAAATACCAAAGCCCTTATTTGGGCGGGAATCGCCTTCGGTATCGCCCAACTGCTTAAATTTTCGGCCTTTTTGCTCTTTTTTATGCTGCTAGTTTTAGTTTTTTATCGTGCTTACCTGGACAAAAAAGCGGATGAAAAATATTGGCCGGTTTTTTGGCGTCTATTTAAGCTGTATTTTTTGACTTGTGTAATCTCAATTGTCGTGGTTTGGCTGGTATATATTCCCTTTGTTTGGAAGATGTCGCCTGAAATTACCCACACCGTGATTGAAAAAAATCTCACCGCAGATCCAAAAACACTGGCAATTAGAAATTTCCTGCATCTTTTTGAGGGTAATCCCATCACTCGTGCCATCGGCCATTATTTGCTTGGCGTGGTGCTTGTTTTTGTGAGAGTGGCAGGTGGTAATGCCACTTATATTATGGGGCACGTTTCGGATAAAAGTATATCTTGGTTTTTTCCCGTTGCCTGGCTAATAAAAACTCCCATATCCATAATAATATTACTTTTCTGGTCCATATTAAGCGCACTAATTTTACGCAGCAAACACAAAGAAGACGCTTGGCTGAACTGGCTTATACTAACACCGGTGGTAGTATATTGGGCTTTTACTCTTAAGGGGTCGCTGAACATCGGTATCCGCCATCTTATGCCAACGGTGCCATTTGTAATTTTATTTATCGGCAAGCAGTTTAAGCGCCATATATCGCAATCGCGCATCACGATTCAGGGATACATTGCGCTTGCCTTAACCGCCATAATGGTGATTGAAACTATCAGCTGCTTTCCTCAGTACATTTCATACTTTAATTTTTTGGTAAGGCGCGGCGATAGATATAAATATTTGGTTGATTCGTCCCTTGATTGGGGACAAGACCTGTACCGACTGAAAAAGTATATTGATGAAAATGATATTGATACTATTAAGGTAGATTATTTTGGAGGATCGGTGCCTCCGTATTTTATTCCCGAGAGTACCGAATGGCACAGCTCATACGGTCCGGCTACGGGCTATTTCGCAGTTTCCGCCACCTATTTTCAGTCATCAAAACTTTATGGGCCGATGGAGGGTAAGTGGGATTATGAGTGGCTGGAACAATTTAAGCCGGAAGCCATTATAGGTGGTTCGATTTTGGTTTATAATATCAGCAACGAGGATTTGGCCGAACATCCTCCGGTATCGCCATATCCAATTAAGGTATTTGAAGAGCCGGGCAGTATTAACGTTTATGAAAACTAAATTTTTTACGGGAGGGTTTGTATGCCAGAACAATTTTATTTAAGCATTGTCATACCGGCTTATAAAGAGCAAGAGCGGATCCATAAAATTTTGGAAGCAATCATTAAATACGAGCAAAAACAGGAATTTCGGATAGAAACTATCGTTGTCATCGACGGATCACCCGATAATACATATGAAGCGGCAGCAAAATATCGAGATAAAGTGCGCCATTTAGAAATTATTAATCGTAAAGAAAACAGGGGAAAGGGATATACGGTTAAAGAGGGTATGCTAGCGGCCAAGGGCGAGTGGGTAATTTTTGCTGATGCGGATAATTCCACTCCTATTGAACAGGTTGATAAACTGTTGAAATTCTCCCGCTCTTATCAAGTATTGATTGGTTCAAGGTATAATAATGGCGGTCGGGAAGCCAGAAAACAGCCGTTTTACCGGGTAATCGGTAGCCGCGTGCTTAATTGGGTAATTCAATCGATTGCTGTGCCGGGAATCAAAGATACACAGTGCGGTTTTAAAATGTTTGACAACAAATCCGCCAAAGAGATTTTTAGACGTCAAACTTTTGACAGATTCAGCTTTGATATAGAAATACTGGCCATCGCCAGGCATTTGGGCTATAAAATCATGGAAGTTGGAATACTGTGGTACGACGATCCTCACTCTACGGTAAATCCAATTAAAGATGGCCTGCGCATGATCAAAGATTCATGGCAGGTAAGAAGCAACATGTCAAAAGGGCTTTATGATAGGTAGTAGAAAGTAGAAAGTTCATAAAATTCGTAAAGTTTATAAAAAAGTATCAGGTATCAGGTATAAAGTATCAAGTATAAAACAGAATACGGAATACAGAATTAAGCTTACACCCAAAACCTATCCCCAAAAACTAGAACCTGCAACCTATCCCTAAAACTTATCTACTGCGCCCCAACACCTAACACCTGATTCTATGATCCTATACTTTATCAGAGATGCAGACAATTGTAGCCCGCATATACCGCTTTATCGCCCAAATCCTCTTCGATACGTAAAAGCTGATTGTATTTGGCAATTCGCTCGCTGCGGCATAGAGAGCCGGTTTTAATTTGCCCCGTGCCCATGCCGACTACCAAATCGGCGATGGTGGTGTCTTCGGTCTCACCGGAGCGATGTGAAATTATCGAGGTATATTGATGTTCTCTGGCCATTTTTATGGCACTTATGGTTTCTGATACCGTACCGATTTGGTTTAATTTAATTAAAATAGAATTAGCCGCTTTTTGTTCTATGCCTTTAGCTAATCGTTCGACATTGGTGACAAAAAGATCGTCGCCGACTATCTGGAGTTTGTCTCCGAGCGTTTCGGTAAATGAAATATAGCCATCCCAATCG
>CAYNIX010000055.1:0-5947 GCA_964397535.1 uncultured Candidatus Saccharibacteria bacterium
ATACCTGATACTCCTCTTTTGAACTTTATAAACTTTACTAACTTTATGAACTTTACAAGCCTTTTGAACTTTATAAACTTTCCCCCCGCGTTTCCACCTGCGTTCCGCCGCTTGGCGGATCCGTGTAGTTATTCTTCTCTCCAACTTAATATCTGATAAGAGCCGGTTACCGGAAAATGCGGTGGTGGATTTAATATGTTACTCTCATCAATAATAGTCTCGGTCGCATCATAACCAGACCAAACACCGCCGCCATAGTCAAAGGTCCACCACAATCCGCCTTTGTGCGCCATACTGCCATATACTTTAATGCCGGTTTTATGATCGTTGGCACAGGTGCCATTGGGTGAACAATAAGCTTTAATGCGTATTGAACCTCCGTAAGCGATCATGGCGGCATCGATTTCTAAATTTGTCGGAGCTTTTCTGTTAACATAAATGTAATTTTGCGATAGCAAACCGATCTTATCCGTGCCATTGTAATTGGTGTATAGCAAATTGTTGGGAATTACGATGCTTTTCATAAAATTGGCGCGCGATTCCTCCGGGTCCGATGCCACAAAAGTCACTTTTTGATTATTTATTTTCCCGTTTATCCATAGGTTGTCCTCTAAAAACACCACGCCATCTTCGGGATATTCATAGGTTCCAATAAAGGTTTCGTTTCTGATGCTTAAATCATCGGCATTGTTAACCTGATCTTCCCTAAATGAGCCATAGTACTGAGTTACCCGATATATATCAAATTCATTATCTTTTAGCACCGCATGATAACCGTTGCTGCCTGATGAATCAAAATATAAACCTATTCCGAAATCGCGGGCATCGTTTCGCAGATTTATCATATCCACATCGAGCTGGTTAAAATTGACAGGTGTAACGGGAAAATTCTTGGCTCCGCCAAAGACCCCCGATCCGCTAATTCCTTCTGCATCATCTCCACAAGCATAACTATCATAAAAATCCTCCGTGGAATATGATTCTTTAGTAATCTCGCCCTGATTGCAAACACCACTTCCGTTGACAAAAACCGTACCGGAAATTTTTTCATTGTTCCCAAGCCACAACTCCTGACCTTGCACAAAAAGCGTGTACTTTGAAAATGAGGGCATGCCCAATTCGGCAATTATTTTTCGCTCATTCGTTTTACCGGCGACTTTTCCGATAGATTCTATCCGCGCCACATTGCTATCTGCGGTCGGTGGAAAAATCAAAATCTTATAGGTTCCAATGATATTACCGGCATTGTCGGTGTAGTTATGAGTATAAGGCCCATAACCCTCGGTTTCGTTGCCAATACAAGCTTCACCGTCACAATAATCGGTATTATCATGAGCCAAATGCCAGAGATAATAGTTGATTCCGGCCTCGGCAATTTCGAGTGCTGATAAGCGGGTTCGATGCAAGTTTGCCGTCTTTAGGTTGCTCATAGCAAAAGCAATTACCGCAAGCACAAGGGCGATAAAAAGGGTTGATATCATGAGTATCACCGGTAAAAAGGCGCCTTTTTGTTGTTTTTTGGCAGTTTTCATAAATTTCTTTTTAAATTTCTCAAATTAACCAGGCTCGATTCATTTGCCGCAACCGGAGGCTTACTGACATTGTAGTCTATTTCAAGTGATAACCTGACCATTTTTATTAGAGTCAAGTCAATGGGAAAAGCCAATTTGGTGGCGCTGTCATCGTTGTAGTTATAATCGGCGTCAGAGTAATAAGAAAATAGATTTTGATTCAATACTCCGGTCGATAGGGTTTTAAATGTTTCGCTTTCGGAGGGATATGCGTAAACCGGGCCGGCACCTTCGGGATTAATAATACCGCGGGTCAAATCGCCATCGTCGTAAAAATATCTGATTTTACTTGGCGCGGGGCGCACGTCTCCGGCAATATAAGCGTAAAATTCAAATTGAGTCTCACTGGCAGTCACCACTTCTTCCGCACCTCTTGATTTACTCTCAAAATCATAGAGTGCTCTGGCGGCTTCGTCTTGCATTTTCACAGCTTCCGCATTGTAACGGTAGGCGCTAAAAGAACGCATTAAAACATTCATCACCATCAGTGATATTATTAAAATTAAAGCCGTGGTGATTATCAATTCAATCAGGGTAAAAGCCCTAAGGCGGGCAAAATTAATTTGTAATTTCAAATCCTGCCACCTTTCTAGCAAATTCATTGTTGGGGTTTTGCACAAACACATCCCAGGTTCCGATGCTACCCAGCGTCAGATCAAAGATGCCCGAAACCTGTTTGCCGGCATGAACTTCTACATCGTTTGCGACAATTTCCGTTCCCGTTCCGGAATTAATCAATTTCATCACCATGGGGCTCTGGAAATTACTACCATCAACCATGATTGTTATGGCATCAATAATTTTACCGCTTTCCGGAGAAATGGCTTCGATAGTCGGAGCGGAGCTTGAGGTTGTAAGATAAAGAATCACGGTTTGGCTTGCATCTGGAGCAAGATAAAAGGGAATATAGGGATTGGAAGAACTTAAATAATAACCTGCAGTATTGATGCTAACCGTAAAATTGGCAAAAGCCAAATCACTCACCGTTGTTTCTCCCGAGGCATCCAAAACATGATCTTCCGAATATCGCATGGTGCTTGGATTGAAATAAATTTCGTAATCATCTTGCAAGTGGACACTGATATTTGGCACAGGATTTCCGGTTAAATCAAGAGCCTTTATGGTGAGAGAACTTACCAAATCGATGGACATATTGACTCTGGTTACCTGCTGAGAAATTATATCGATGTCCTCGTGCAGTTGGTTGGGATTTTGGGCCGTTCTGGGGTAGGTCATGGCCGTAGAATAACCGTCTTTGGTAATAATTAAATGATAATTGTTATGAGAATCCGGCGGCAATTTTGGCACCATCACACATCCGTCCAAACCTGTTTCGTAATCCAAATTAAGGGGCGGTACAATGTCGTCGTTTGTAATATTTACACCAGCTCCCGGAACCGGCTGATTTTCGGCGTCAAACACACAAAGATATAAGATGCCTGTATCGGTTTCAGTTTCTGCGGCACTTGCCGCCAAATTACTGGTTAAGGTTATTAAATTGACACCGCTTGTGGCCCTTTTAACCGAAATCTCGATTTTTTTGTAATCATACGGGTAGACATCGGCGGGGCTAGTGTTAATAGTACCGTCAAAAGGATCATCAACATATAAAATTTCCGTATCTACAATAAAATTTATATTATTGCGACTAATATTTTCCTGATCGGGAATAATGCCCGGTGGATAGCTCCCCGAAACGGTGCCCACGGAATCATATGGCATATTTCTAATAATCTCCATCTTTTCATTTGCTAGCGCAACAGCAGTAATTTTGGCTTTGGCTCCGCTGACCGATTTGTAGGCGGCGGAAAACCCACTGAAAACGGCAACAAGAATCAGCGAAAGCACCCCGATATCGATAATGATTTCAATCAACGTAAAAGCGGGCTTTATTCTTCCAAAACCCAAAAAAGCCCTCCATTCTATTTTTCGAGAGATCCTGTGAATTTCTCCCTCCTCTCTACTACCCTATTATAGCACCCCTCGGAAATAAATAAAAACGGCACCAAGTGTTATTATCAGCAGTTGTACCAGTATTCCCGGTATGGGATTTAAATTTCTTGATTGAATTTTTTGATGGAATAAAGCAATATTCTTTAAAACCGGTAATTTCTCGGCAACATTTTTTATAATCGGCAGATTGAATACTAAGTCGGGAAAAATGCCACCCAAAGCACCCCAGAGCAAATAAATGTTTGATTTATGGGTTTGATTTAATAAAAAGAACAAGACCGAAATACCGATCGCCGCATCAATCGCTATCAATAAAATCTGCCGCAAAGTATATTTGCCGTTATCGGTGGTGTCATAGTGGGGTATGGCATCTATAGCAAAGTGGCTAATGGTACCGATAACAAAACTGGTAGCCACTCCGCCTGATAGTGAGCCGGACGCAGCTCCGATAATTGCATGAGAAGCTAGCAACATAAAATTGTCCGAGTGTTATTTTTGTTATAAAACTTGCGCTTAATACCTATGTCTTGAGCCGAACGATTTAGGTAGATTGATGGTATAAATTTTATTATTATTGTTTAATTTTGAAAGATAGGAACTAGTAAAGCGCCCAAACTTCTCGCTCATAGATCTAAGAATAAAACACTGTCGCTCTGTTCTTTTGGTTTTTCAGTTTCTCTATCTACCCCATCTCAAACTCGCAAGGTCGCTCAGCCTCGAGGAGAGCCTATCAAGAGGACTAGCCGCTACTAACCACACGAGGTATCGTTAGGGTAGATTGTAATGCAGCCCATCCGTGTCAATAAACCATGTTCCGCCGATTGGCGGAGCTGTGTAGTTACTCCGCAATCTTTTGAATTTTTATACCATCACCGGAGATAGCTTCCCAAACTTCCGTATTTATACCCCTATCTCTAATATCCTGATGATTATTATACTTGTCTCGAATCTCACTCATAAAATTTTCTTTTTTATCGGAAGCAACCAAAGCAATAATGCATCCACCAAATCCGCCGCCCACCATTCTTGAGCCGTAACAACCGTCAATGCTATTTGCCGCTTCCTGCATGATGTTTAACTCCTTGCAAGTGACCTCGTAATCATCTTTTAAACTCGAATGCGTTTCATTTAAAAGCTCCCCGGCTCGAACAAAATTTTTTTCACCCAAAGACTCCATAAATGCGAATACTCTCTCGCGCTCCGTTACCGGATGTTTGAGGCGCCTATACTCGAGGTCACTAAATTTGTCTCTATTATTTTCCAACATTTCACGAGTTACATCGCGGGCATTTTCGACTTCAGGGTACTCTGCTTGTAATTTATTAATCGCCGAAAAAGCATTCTTTTTTCGATTGTCGTATTCTGAATACAATTGATTGTGCTTAACCATGGTATTGCACACGATCCAAGATCCTCCCTCCGGAATCGGCGAATACAGGTAGCTTTTCTCCCGATTGTCTGAAAGTGTTGCGGAATTTTTTTTGCTTACGGTTAATGCCAAGTGATCGTTAAAGCCGCCTCTTGTGCCATACCAATATTCAGCCCAACAACCCATCATAAAAAATTTTTTCATCACTTTTTGAGTCTTTTCGTTATCCGCTTTAGAATTGATGATTTCTATACCTTCGCTTCCACTGTAATCGTTTTGGCCGTCTGTAAAACCGTTGGCAATGCCAAGCGCCGCAAGTGTTGTCATAGTCAGAGCCGAAGAAGAAGACAATCCTCCGCCTACCGGAATAGTTGAATCTATTAAGACGTCAAAGCCTTTTAAATTTCTCCTTCTATATTCCTCGGCATACATGGCAACGGCTCCCTGAACATATTGAATCCATTGGATTTTGTAGCGATCGTCGGAAATTGAAAATTCAAAAAACGGTTTTTCAGTGTCTTTTAAATTCAGAGAAAAAATTCTGATCTTATTATCATCTCTGGGCTTGATATATGCCGACATGGCCAAATTTTCAACCGCCATCGATAAAACAAAATTGTCAAAGTAGTCAGAGTGCTCACCAATAATATTAACTCGGCTCGGCGTAACAATCTTAAATTCCGGGCTTGAACCAAATCCGGACATAAAAACTTCAATATCTTTTTCCATAAAAAAAATCCCCTGCAATTATTATTTAGGTTAACTTAAAAAGATTATCACATATTATGAAAATTTACCATATGGAAAAGTATGGAAAAATAGTGATTTGTATGATTATACAAATTTTTCCGAATTATCAATAATTTTTTATACACTTTCGACAAAGCCTTTCTTAATAGTACTTGGTATCATTTAATTCCGGATGGGCAATATCGGCAACGACGACCTCCCAAAATTTTTATAACAATACTGGGAAACTTCCAAAACCTGCTTAATAGCCGGTTAGGGGTTCCCGCAATATGTTGAACTGGAGGATTGCGCGCCGGCATTGCCT
>CAYNIX010000056.1:0-5713 GCA_964397535.1 uncultured Candidatus Saccharibacteria bacterium
GGCCGGCTTAACTGTATCAATAACAAGATTTTTATCTTTGTCGAGGTGAGCAGAGCATATTTCTACTCTCTGACCTTTAAAAATAGTATATACTCCAGGCCATGGTTGATAAGCGCGAATCTTACGATCTATGGTTGTGGCATCATCGCCGCTTAAAATTTCTCCATCGGATTTATTTATAATTTTTGTGTAGATTGCCTTGCTTTCTCGCTGATTTTTACCTTTGATTTCACCGGAAATATAATAAGGCAGAGCATCTAGTAACAATGTCGCTCCTAATTCTGATAAATAAGCGGATAAAATCGGGGCGGTTTCTCTGCCGGATAATTTTACTCTATACTGAGATAATACCGGACCGGTATCTATTCCTTGGTCAATAATCATGAGGCTGACCCCGGTTTGACGGTCGCCATTTAAAATTGCCGCCGTAACCGGGCTTGGACCGCGATATTTTGGCAGTAGAGAGGGGTGAATATTTACGACTTTATATTTGAAAATATTTATTATTTTTTCCGGAATCTTTAAACCAAAATCTACCACGACTCCAATATCGGCTTTATGCTTTTTTATTTGGTCGGCTATTTCGTCGTTGTTTAAAGAAGATACTTCATAAGTCTTAATTTTTAATTTGCCGGATAATCTTTTTATTTGATTGTTGTCTGATATTTTGCCTCTTGAGCGAGAAATATTGGGAGTAGTATATACTGCTTCGACTTGATATTGCTTATCTGTGTGCATTATTTCCAACGGTTTGAGGGCAAAATCTCCGGATGCAAAAAAAACAACTTTTATTTCTTTAAGATGATCGATAAGCAAAGTGGAGTTTAAATGATCAAATTCATGCTGAAGAACTCTGCCAAATAGCTTATCCGCCTCTATTTTAATATTTTTTCCGTAACGATCTTTGCCGGTCATAACAATTTTTTGAGGTCTTTCAACTACCAATTCTGTACCGGGAAATGACAAACAACCCTCAACCATTTTGCATTTGTTACGTCCGTGAGAAATTATTTTCGGGTTGCACACCACCGTTAACGGGAACGGCTCATAGAGAACTTCTTTCTTTTTTGATTGATTTTCTTCCCCTGCAAGCTCGCAAACAATGATTTCTTTGGATTCACCGACTTGCGGTGCGGCTAGTCCAACTCCATTGCTATCTCGCATAGTTTCGACCATATCGTCGATAAGATGTTGAAGTTCCATATCAAAATTATCTACCGGCTTTGCCGGTTCGCGTAGCAGGTGATTTGGATCGGTTAAGATTTCTCGTTTCATGAGCATTTACCAATTAGTATCAATTACTCTTAAGGGGACCCGGTGGGTTGAATAAAAGCGATATTACTAATTTAAAGTCATTTATTATTCTAATACAACAAGTGATGAATAATTATTATTCAAGGCTGTTGGCTGAAAACTTCTCGCTTTGCTCGAATAATATATGCGAAGGTCTCAGTATAAATGTTTTAAAATATTCTTGACCTTATTGTTCAAAGCCGTTTGGATTTTTACTATGCCAGTTCCAGGCGGTTTTTGCCATATCGGAAAGGTTGTATTTGGCATGCCAGCCGAGAATTTTTTTGGCTTTAGCCGGATCAGCGATCGATAAGGATGGGTCGCCGCTGCGACGGGGGGCATCAGCTGTAGCAATTTTTTTGCCGCTAGCGTCTTCTGTAGCCTTTATTACTTCCAGCACAGAAGATCCCTTTCCAGTCCCTAAATTAAACACATTACTCCCACCACCTGACAATATATACTCGAGGGCCGCAATGTGGCCGGTAGCTAAATCGCAAGGATGGATATAGTCGCGAATTCCGGTTCCATCCGGTGTGTCGTAATCCCGTCCGAATATTTGCACCTGCGGAATTTTGCCGAGTGCCTGCAACATAGCCACGGTCATTAGATTGGTGGGTTTGGGTTTATCGTCTCCCAAAGTTCCATTCGGGTGGGCGCCGCAAACATTGAAATAACGCAAGGCGACCGATTTGATGCCGCAATCCTCATTATACTTATTTAGTATCACTTCGTCAAGGAGCTTGCTTAAGCCATATATACTCATGGGTATGCGCAATTTGGCAATTTCATCATTATCAAGTTTAAGAGAGGTGTTGTTTGCAATACTTGTGTAGTAAGCATTAATAAATTTGCTAAAAAATTCTTCACCTCGAGTTTTTTGATTTCCCCACTTTCCCTCGAGCAGTGCGGAATTAATAGGTTTATAATCTTCGGTAAACGTTTCTTTCCATGGAACATCACCGGCTTTTATGGGGTTGCCATATGCGGCGGCGGTCGATGATTTTATGATATATTTTACTTTAGCCAACTTCATGGCTTCGAGTAAATTGATAAAATTTAACACATTGTTTTTCAAATATTTTTCGGGCTGTTCCATTGATTCACCCACGGCAAGATAGGCGGCAAAGTCTATTACAGCTTCGATCTGGTGCTTTGAAAAAAGATTTTTTACCGCCGCCATATCTGCTGAATCAATCACCTCAAGTATTGCTTTGCGGTCAACTGCTTGCTTGTGGCCGTTTTCCAAACTGTCTAATACCACAACATGGTATTTTTTATCAATCAACTCTTTTACAGTGTGGCTGCCGATATATCCCGCCCCACCTGTGACAAGGATGGTTTTCATGACTATCTCCGTTTAATAATCATTCATACTATATAATAACAATAATCGTGGTGATTGGGTAGACTTACAGCATATCAATCGGATCGATATCCCAAGTTAAATTTAGGTTTTGGCGCCAGAGCTCTTTTAAAATGTTTTTATCTTTCTCTAAATCATCGTTATTCAGTTTGATTATTAAGTGGTATCTCCATAAGCCCCTAAGTCTTTGGAAGAAGCAGGGCGCAGGACCTAAGTAATATATGCTATTTTCATCTAACTTGGATAATATTTTTGCCAAGTTTTTAAGAGCTTGTTCGGGCTTTTGGTGCTGTGAAATAATTCTAATTAATTTCGAAAATGGCGGGTAAAAATGCTGTTTGCGACTTTGAATTTCGTGCTCATAAAAAGCCAAATAATCATGCTTTGAAGCGGTTTGAATAGCATTAGAATTAGGCCAATATGTTTGAATAATGGTTTTGCCGACGTTGTGATGTCGTCCGCTTCGTCCCGAAACCTGGGTAATCAGCCTAAAAATTTTCTCACTGGCGCGAAAATAAGGTAGATGCAAGCCGGTATCAGCTGAAACTATTCCCACCAGGTCAACAGCCGGTATATCAAATCCTTTAGCAATCATTTGAGTGCCAATAGCAATATCAAAGCGGTGGTGCTTAAAATCATCATAAAATTTATAATAATCTTGTTTATTTTTGATTGTTTGAGCATCAATTCGAGATACTTTAGCATTGGGAAATAATTTTTTTACTTCATTTTCGACTTTTTCAACACCGGCGCCAAAGAACTTGATTTTTATTCCTCTGCAAGAAGGACAAATTTCCGGAGGTGCTAAAACATAAGAGCAGTGATGGCAAAAAAGGCGGCCATGATTGTTTGAGACCGCGTAATGCACTAAAGGAATCTCACAATTCGGGCAATTGGCCACATAGCCACAATCCCGGCAAGAGACAAAAGTTGAAGAACCGCGTCGGTTTAAAAATAGTATGGCCTGCTTCTTATTTTTTAGTATTAGGCGAAGGGCGTCTTGCAAGGCTTGTGAAAGCAGGGAGTAGTTTTGCGAGCGAATTTCATTTTTTAAATCAATGATTTGTGTTGGAGGTAAAATTAATTTATTGTAGCGCTGATTTAGCTGGTGCAGATGATATATACCACTCGAAGCTTTGTAAAATGTTTCTATTCGAGGTGTGGCACTTCCCAAAACCAGTTTGGCTTTATGCAATTCAACTAATTTTTCCGCCACTTGGACTGCGTGATAGCGCGGTGACTGGTCTTGTTTATATGCATCTTCGTGCTCCTCATCGACAATAACGAGGCCAAGATTGTTGCTTGGAATGAGCAAAGCGGATCGCGGACCGATTATTATTTTTTTTTGACCGGAATAAAAATCATAATATGCTTTATATTTTTCACCGGTTGAGAGATGTGAGTGGGTTTGGGTAATTTGATTGCCAAAAACCGCTTGAAATTTATCAATCAGTTGTGGAGCCAAAATAATTTCAGGCACCAGCACAACCACACTTTGACCGTTTTTAAGAACTTCGGCCGCAAGGTGAAGATAAATTTCCGTTTTACCGCTACCCGTAACACCGTAAATTAGGTGCTTGCTTTTCGGTTTCGCATTCTTAATATCCTGAAAAATTTTATTTTGTGCGTCAGATAAGGATTTTAAGTTATAATTATGCCGGTTAGTTGTTTGATCGTTTTTTTGTTTTGGCAGTCTTTTTAATACCGGCGGCAAAAAAAGAGAAAAAGCTTCACCTACAGTGCAAAAATAATATTCAGCAATCCAATAAAAAAAATCAAAATATTTTATGGGAAATTTTAACAGGGGATTAGTGGCGGTAATGCTTTTAATTTGGTATTCATCTTTGGGAATTTCATCATGATTATTACTCGAAATTTTTACCACCAACCCTCTAATATTTTTTCTACCGAAAGGTATCTCTACCATAGAGCCCAAAGCAATTTTTGACTGCAAATTTTCGCCAACCGCATAGCTAAAAGTTTGAGCTTTGTATGATTTTGCCTCTGGAATAACTTCGATGATCATATGTTATTTTGGAATTAATTGTGAATTTAAGATTTTGAAGTTTGCTACCAAATAACCGACGCCAAATGGGGCTTCGTATGATAAAACCTCCGGTTGAATTTTTAAATTATCCAAAGCTCCCAACAAAATTAAGAGCGAACGATATCCGCACTCACCGGCCTCTTCTTGTAATTCCGGATCAATGTCAAGAATATTTTTGGGTTTGAAAACTTTGATATTATCTAAAATTATTGAATCGAATTTTTTACCTATCAGCTCCGAACCTTCTTCGAATATGCGATGAGACAAATCCCCCGAAGCGATAACCGCAATATTTTGCGGGCTTTTTTGACACGCTTCTTTAATGATTTGCCCGAATGTAAAATGAGCGGCTCGCGACTGTGCCGAAAAACCCGCAATAATAATTTTTATGGTTGATGCAAGATGGTTTTGCAGATAGTAATATGGGACCATAACCCCATGATCAAGGCTTAGCGATTCACCCGCTCTTATCGAACGCAGAGGCATTTTGTGTTTTTTGGCGATATTTTCAATACTTTCTGATAGGTCGTCATCAACTGATAAATTATAAGATATCTCCGGATGATCAAAGTTGGCAAAACTACCCGAAATTTTTTCTCCTTTGGAAATCATCATATGTTCAAAACTGATAGTGGTATGAGGTGAAATAAAAACAATTGTATCAATATCAAAATCCTCAATCTTATTTGCCAAAGATTTCATGGCGTCCGCCGTTTTTTGAGCGTGTTTTAGATTGTCCTGGCCAATTTCGGGTATAATAATTGGCGGGTGTGGAGTAAAAGCCGCAAAAGATAACACGGGCCTCCTTTCATATTTGGGTTGCCTAATTATTAAATTTATGCTACTATCCTTAGATTAAGGTAAAAACAAAAGATGAGCAATAACAAACCAATTTTAGTTGCCGTAGTCGGCAGGCCCAATGTAGGTAAATCTACCTTATTTAATCGATTGATTAAAAAGCGCAAGGCTATTGAGACTTCTGTTGCCGGCACCACCAGAGATCGCTTATA
>CAYNIX010000057.1:0-5685 GCA_964397535.1 uncultured Candidatus Saccharibacteria bacterium
CCGGAGGCGCACTCGCCTTTGGCGAGGAAGCCCTCGATCTTGCTTGTCCGCCTTTGGCGGGGTTCGACTCCAAGCTTCGGAACCATCCTTCGACAAGCTCAGGATTTTGTATGTATTACTTATACTTCATAAAACATGAGCAAAAGTTATATATTGGTATAACAAAAAATCTTGATGATAGATTAAAGCAGCATTCAGCAGGTTATGGTGCAAACTACACAAGTAATTTCTCAGAAGCTAAATTAGTTTATTCTGAAAGTTTTAATAATCGTATTAGCGCCGAAAAACGAGAACAGCAAATTAAACGCTGGTCTAGAGCTAAGAAAGAAGCTTTAATTGATCAAGATTTTTTATTACTCAAAAAGTTATCTAAATCAAAAAATCCTGAAATTGTCGAGGATAATTCTTAGGACTGGTTAATGGTGAGCTTGTCGAACCATCCAAGCTTCGGAACCATCCTT
Source organism: uncultured Candidatus Saccharibacteria bacterium (assembly GCA_964397535.1). GTDB lineage: Bacteria > Patescibacteriota > UBA1384 > XYA2-FULL-43-10 > XYA2-FULL-43-10 > CAYNIX01. The sequence goes on from CAYNIX010000057.1 coordinate 462, forward strand.
CGACAAGCTAAAGGATTAAGAAAGTCATATATTCTAATAAAAAACAGGTCATTAGGTGATGATTTTTTTGTTTCACCGAACGGCTCGCATATGTGAGGCGTTCAAGAAATCGCTGTTTATTGATTAATTATCGCTAAAATGGTATCTAATCGGGGAGCATCCCCTAAATACTTTCACTAAACAGCACCGAAGCATTAACTATCATTAAATTATTGTCTAGACCCACTTAAGCAGATAAGTTATAATAGATTAGTAATAAATTAAGGAAGGGAAAAGATGAAAAAATTATTGATTGTGTCGTTTTTATTATTAATGACATTCATTCCTACTGTAGCAGTTGCCACTTCGCAAGTTCCAGGTCCTTATACTATAGATCCTACGGCAAATTACACATACGGAATTGATCAGCTCCAAGCTAATGACCACAGGGAAACCCCGGCGCTGCTCTGCCAATCTTTTACTCCGTCCCGGCATGTAATGGCGGATTATATTGATGCCAGTATTGGTCAAGGAGCTAATACTACTGGCGTCCAAATCTTAATTAAATCAAATGTCAACAATGCTCCTGGTCCAGGAAGCATTCATATATACAATGCCCCTTCGGTTTTCCAGGATGGGCGCAACACCATGACCAGGTTTACTTCATCTGGTTTTTTGCAAGTTACCCCTGGTTCGACTTACTGGATGTGCTTGACTGCTCCGGTTGGCAATGTTGTCTGGTGGTATTCAGATAATGCTGCAGTATGCGGGCCATGTCATGCTGGGCTATATCCCAATGGAAATTTGTGGTACGACAGTTCAATCGTCTACGAACAGGATTTTGGTTTTGCGGTTTACAGTAGTGAAATGCAGGATCCTGTTATTGATCCAGACCCGCAGATCGACCCCGATCCAGATCCCGTCGTCCCGGGTACACCGTCCACTATTCTTACTCCAGCCTCAAGTACTCCACTACCTGAAGGTGTTTCTGTGGGCAGCGGGGCTGCACCTGCAGCCGTATCCGCGTCCGTCAAAGCTCCATCCAATCTGATTATTGCCGATGTCCCCGAAGACCAGGGTGGTTCCTTAAAACTTGACTGGACGGCATCAAGCTCGAGTGATATCACAGGTTATAAAGTTTTTCGTAGCACTACAGAAGTAGTTAAGGATTTCAAAGAGTTGGTTAAAACAGAGAAGAATATAGTCACATTTACGGACAATACAGCTGTTATAGGGCAAAAATACTACTATATGGTTCGAGCATACAAGACAACGCTGGAGTCTGCCAGTTCAAATATCGTAAATGCTATTTCCATTGATAATTTAGGTCCGGCTTCCCCGAAAAACTTAAAAATGGCCAAATCTGGCGATACCGGTATTAATTTTTCTTGGGACGCTAATACCGAATTAGACCTTGGTGGCTATGTTTTGTCTGTTTATAGCCCCAGTGATGATACTACGGTTTTAGATTCCATCGAATTAGAAAAGACCGCGACTACATATTCACTGGTTTTTACCGATAGGACTAAGCTAACCGCAGGGAGTGAATATTTATATTATTTACAAGCTAAAGATTTAAATGCAAATCTCTCAGAAAAAGTGATTTTCCCTGCAGAAGGAGCCAAGGCAGCTTCTGCAGACGATACTAATACCGGTAAGCCGATAGATTGGGTGCTAATATCGCTGATCGCTGGATTTTTCATCGTAGCCGGTTTAACATTCTATCTAATAATTAAGTTTAAAAAATCTGGTCAGCCATTTCCCTTGAAGCATATCATTGCTCTGTCGGTAATATTAGTGGCCATTGCGGGCTATTCCGTCTTTAGAGTAATCGGCAATAGCAGCGGTGAAACAAGTGTTGAGACGCAAAACAAGACCACAGTATCTGCTCCTAAACATACTGATTGGTCGGAGTTTCAAGGCAAAAAATACGCTTACAAACTTTATTATCCAGCTACTTATACTGTTACCGAGGGGGCTGGCGGCAATGTTTCCATAAACAAAGGAGCCGATATAGTTGGAGAGATTTATTCGATAGATAATTCCGGGGATGATGCCGGTATGCTGAATGCATCTGAAAACTTGTATAAAGATGACACAAAAGGATATATGACTGGTGCGGTGGAGAGCTCAACGACTGCTGCTGGGGTTTCTGCCAAGAGGTATACGGGCACATTTGGTAAAAATGCCGGCGCCAAAGTCATGGTACATGACGGCATCAAGGGGAGCGTAGTGATGTTCACAAAGAATGGCCGTACTTGGGAAATATTTTCATATGATAATGCAGACCCGGCTACTATAGCTATTTTCGATGATATGATTGCCGACATGTCCTTCTGATAAACCTAAATAAAAAATCAGGCTTTCTATACAAGCCTGATTTTTTATTTGTGTTAAGTATGGGCCCTGAATTTGGGTAACTGTTTGAGCGGAGATAAATTGCCAGATAAGGGCACTAAGACGATGGGCTATTAAATAAATAGTTGCTCGAATCGGTAATTGGTATCATATAAAATTAAAACGCTCTTGTGATCAGACGGGACTCTTGGCTAACTTTAAAGTTTAGTCTTAATCATTCCCCAATACTCATAGTCAGTTATAATTTCTATGAATTTTGGACTGCTTAGGAACCATCCTTCGACAAGCTAAAGGATTTTATATGTGTAAAAAAAGATTAAGTCTCCTAAAGTACATAAACTTCAGGGTAAATAGACTTGATTTTTTGTTTATCACCCGACTTAAATTAGGACTATTAGGGTATTAGTTTTTAAGACATTTCCATCTGCTCTTTTTTCTTGAGAAGCTGGTTTTTTTGGCTTGTAAGTTTTAAGTGCTCGCTCATATATAGGTCTAGGTCTGTAGAGTAGTGACCATCAAAATTTGAAGCGGCAAGGTGGGTTAACATTGTTTCCAATTTACCCATGCAATCTTCAATATCAGAGAGCTGTTGATTGAGTTCGGCAATGGTTTTTGGTTCTGTGAGCTTGGGAATTTTTATACCTAAATTTTCAATATCGTCCATAAAAATCTCGCGGTATTTATTATTAAATTGTAGTTTTATTGATATAATTGTAACAGATTTGTTCAAAAGGAGATAATGCATAAAGTGTTCAAACACAATACCTTCTCACGCCGCGTGGCCAATTTGGATGTACATAGCCCTCTGTATGTCAGATCTTCACATTCTGATTATTGCGGTGGCGATATCGGAGATCTTTATGAGCTAATTGACAAGGCTCACAGAGCCGGATTTTCATATCTGCAATTCACTCCGATTCAAGATACCGGCTCAAACCCGTCTCCCTACATGGGCTTGAGTATATTTTCATATAATCCGATATTTCTGTCATTTAAAAAATTAAAATATCGCGTTGACTTTGATCTGATTGATAAAAAAGTTTTAGCCGCCGCTTGTTCGGATAAAATAGATCATGTTTCTTATCGCAATTTGTATTCTTTGAAAGTGCAGGCATTGAGGCAAATTTTCGAAAAACATATTCCACATGACAAATTTAAGAAATCAAAATGTTCCGGCCAGGTTCTGGCATATTCCCTTTTTAAAGCACTGAAGGCCAAATATCGCGGCCGATGGGTGAATTGGCCAAATCAGTACAAATCGGGCATGGTGGATGAAATTTTAAAGAGAAATCCCAGTCTATGGCGCGAGGTCGAATTTAATTTGTTTGTCCAAGAAACATTAGAAAATCAGTGGTTGGAACTGAAAAACTATGCAGAAAAAAAGAATATCGGATTAATTCTTGATAAACCCATATATCCGGTTCACGATAGCGCCGAGGTTTGGGCGAACCAAAAATTATTTTATCTGCGAAAAGATGGTTTGTTAAGATACGGCTCGGGATGTGATAACCCCCGTGATCCCTTCGGGGCACAATACTGGGGGCATGCGGTATATAAATACAAAGAACATCCGAAAGAAGTAATAGACTTCTTTATAAAGCAGGTTAAATTTATCTCTCAAATTGCACAGATTGTTAGGTTAGATCACACCTTAGCATTAATTTGGAAATACTATATTATTGACCCCAAAACCAAAAAAGGTTTGCATAGACCCGCCCTAAAACATCGATTATTTCGTGAAATGATTAAAGCCTTACCAAGTGTTGGTTTTATAGCTGAAGATCTAGGATATATCAGTACGAGAAATGTTGATTTACCTTTGTCTAAATATAAAATTCCGGGCATGCGATGTATGCAGTGGTATCATATTCCGAAATATTCCAATATTAAAAATTATCCCGAAAGCTGTGTTGCCATGACCTCAAACCACGACTTGGATAGTTTGCCGTCTTTTTGGCATCACTTAAGAAGTGATCGAAAGAAAATATTTATAAAACAACTCGTACAAAACCCGTCCGAAAATTTTAGGGGACAAATTTGGCAATTGATAGAATTAATTTTTCAATCAAATGCCCGGTTTGCTTCAGTCACCTTGCGTGATTTGTCTTTTGATTTACGCCGTTATAATAAGCCAGGATTAAAATTTAGCGGCAACTGGAATAATCGTTCAAATGTAAGGTTGGATTCGATTGATTTTAAGACCATAGAGAATATTATCATACATAGTGAGAGAAAATAGTATTTTTATTTTCATAGGAGGAATGTGGAGGGAAAACTTGAAAAAATCAAACAAGCTAGTTGCATGGTAATACGAGATTGTGCATTGGAAAATGGTGCTTTGGTTGCTGCTAATTCGATGAAAGAATATTATGATCACGAAGCAAAGCATTATTTATATGTCTGGCCCAGAGATGCCGCTTTTACTTGTATTGCGGCTAAAGTTGCCGGCATAACGGATATTCAAGAACCATTTTTTGATTGGATATTAGATCGAGCCGAAGATCTTGATGAGGATGGAAAAATTCATCATCACCATACCGGGTTGCTGTACGAAAAATATTATGTAAACGGCCTTCAAGCCGAGCATCGCTATCAACCGGATCAAGGCGGTGCTTTGCTTTACGCAATCGCTGATTTTTATGATTCGGATAAAAACAGAGCTTTAAAATATTTACCTCTTTTGGAAAGTTTAGCGGACGGTACCTGCAAACGTTGGAAAAATGGTCACTTTGATATCGTAACTAACGATCTTTGGGAAGAAAGGCATACCTTTCCAGATCTTAAAGACAATTTTTCTTATACTTTAGCATCTTGTTCGGCAGGGTTGACTGCCGCTTACAATTTAGTAGCTAAAGAGCGATATCTTGAGGTGGCAAACGACATGAAA
>CAYNIX010000058.1:0-5656 GCA_964397535.1 uncultured Candidatus Saccharibacteria bacterium
CTTGAGTTCGGGATAAGTAGTAAACATTTTGTCAAGGTAGTCGGATTCTCTTTGTTTTAGCTTGTATATTGGTTTTCTCATCACACGGCTTAAGTTCTCAAACTTGCCCCTGCCCAGTCCGGGACAGATAAACCTGCGGTCTTGGTCGATCAAATGTGCTAGCCTGAAGAGAACATGAAACTTATCGATAACCACAGGGACATCAGGGAAGTATTCTTGAACAGTCTTTCTTTGCTTAAATCTCATATCAAAGCACAGTTCAACTATCCGAGACAGTTCTGCATCTGCTTTACTATCTAGGTAATTTTTAACCGCTTGCCTTGAATATTCAGGCAAGATGGCCAGAAGGGTTTTGCTCTTGAGTTCCGTGACTGTTATCATCATTTTGGATTTAGCATAAGCGTGCTCATCAAAGCCGAGTCGAAGTTCTCCTTTTGGCCAGGGTTTATCGAGGTCTAATTTCTTTAAACTGCTGCTCAAGAAACTGTGGCTGGTTTGGTATGATTCACAGACCGTACTAAAAGAGCTCCTAGATAGCGCGTATACAGCTTCAAGAGCAAAGTTGTCGGTAGTCCTGGCACGAGACTCTACAAAATTCGGTTTCTCGCTAAAAGGTTTATTGCAGTCTTTGCAAGTAAACCTTCTTTTGGCGAGGGAGAGATTGACTGGCTTACCCTCGTATTTTGAATGCTTGATTACCCGTTGCTGGCCGTTAGTAAACAGCTCTTTCGATTTTTTATTGCACCTCGGACAGATAGCTGTTTTCCTTCTTGGCACCAAGAAGACAGTAATACAGTTCTTGGTATTTTCAATCTTTTGAGCTTGATACCCTTTAAATTTAAAAAAATCACCTGTAACATAGTCCATGTGGTAGCCCTCCTAAAGAAATTTGTAGTTCCTTAAGAAGCCTACCACTTTTTATTCAAAATTTATGCAAAAACTTGTACTACAACTTTTGCGAGCCTAGCTAGGATCAGATTTACCACACTAAAAAGTGAGGAGCCGAAAAATAGGCCGACCTGGCCTATTTTTGTTTATTTGATTTAAAAAACTATTTAATCTTAATCTTTATGCTTGGACCCATTGACAGGGCAAGGTGTGCGCTGTCAATTCTTGCTTCCGGGAACTGATGTAATAAGACCTCGGCATTTTGAACAATTTTTTCTTTATCGGCTTTAACTTTACCTATAGACAAGTGGACGATATTGGCTTTGTCAGCCTTATATTCTACTTTCCCGCCTGCAAACTCATCTGCGGCTTTTTTAGTATCGTCAACGACTGTTCCGGTTTTAGGATTCGGCATTAAACCTCTTGGACCCAATATTTTTGCAAGTTGTGCTAATTTTGGCATTGTACTCGATGAGGCAATTAATACATCAAAATTAATCTTGCCGCTCTTTACATCGGTTACAATCTGATCAATATTTTTCTCTGATGCTACCAGCACTTTCTTAGCTTTTACCAGTCCTCCCGGTAAAACTAGTGTGCCCCTTACATTTTCAAGCTTTTTTGATAGTTTGATGTGAATATCTACCGTCGGCTCAAATTTAGTATAACTAATTTGTTTGAGCAGGGTTACGGCCTCTGATAATTCGTAGTATTTTCCCTTTTCAATAAGTTTTTTTGAATCTTGGTATTTTTTACCGTGCCGGGGTTTTACTCTAATGTGCTGTTTGTCGGCTTTTTTAGACCCTAACTGTTCTTTTCTAGCCTCTTTTTGATCCTCTTTTGCTTTTTCCCTTTTTTCTTCGGCTATTTCTTTTCTAGCTTTCTCTCTCTGTTCAGCTTCTAAAAGCAACTCTTTATCGCTGGCTTCACTTTTTACGTCAGCTACCACTTCATCTTCAGTTTTTTTTGTCTTTTCAGAAGTTTTTATAGCTTTAGCTTTAGTTTTTTCGGGCATTATTTCCTCTCTCTCATACTTAATATGAGTGTGGTTATAGCGGCTTCAGCCTCCCACTTATTATTACATTGTATTACTCTATCATATTATTGTAATTGTGTAAATATTGCTGGTTTTAGACCTTAAAACTATGAGCATTAATACTCTCTTTTTTACCGAAAGAACTGGCTAAAAATTCGCAGCTTTCAGCTAACGCTTTCTTTAAAATCGGGACTTGCCTCTTGTCAAAGTCTTCAAGCACGTATTGTTTAGTACTTAAATTATTTTCCATAAATTCATTTTTTTCTGACTTTGCAAAACTTTCGCCTATACCGATTCTTAATCTGATAAATTTTTCATTCGATAAGATATCGATAATATTTTGCAAACCTTTTTGCCCACCGCTACTGCCTTCCAAACGTATTCTTACCTCTCCAAGAGGAATATCGGCATCGTCCGAGATAACAATTAACGATTCAATACCAGCCTTATAGTATGCTAGAACCTTTGATATAGCTATTCCCGACGAATTCATAAAAGTTTCCGGCTTTATCAAAATTATCTTCTCACCCGAAACTACAGTATCGGCAATTTTTGATTTTAATTTCTTCTCAAGCCTAAAGTCCAATACCCCTCCAACTGGATTAAGCGATGGATGGGCACTCAAAACATCTACACACATAAAACCCGCGTTATGTCTTGAATTTTTGTATTTTTCACCTGGATTACCTAAACCAACGATAATTTTCATATTATATATTTACTAATTACGAATCCAACTAAATTACTAATATTGCAAAAGCTCACCTAAAGTATATTAATTTACAGATACTCACAATTAACTGTATATAAATATTAATCTCCTGATTAAAAAATTACAATCCAAAGCCGAACTTCTGATTCGCAATTAAAGTCCGGGTAAACCCAAGCCGCCCGCAACTTCTTTCATTTTTTCAGCCGCGTAGGCTTGAGCTCGCGAAATCGCTTGCGTTACAACATTTTTTAAATCCTTCTCAAGTTCCTTGCGATTCTCTACTCCCATCGCTTCATCAGCTATTTGAATATCGACCAAATGTTGTTCACCGTTCATTACCACCGTGACCCAACCGTTATTACTTTTTGCTTCAATTTCAGTGTTTTTAAGTTCTTTTTGGATCGCTCTAGCTTTCTTTTGCAGGTCATAAAGCTCTTTTGCTTTAGAAAAATCTACCATCATTACCTCTTTTAGCTTATATTAATTTTCATTGTCAACGTTTAGCAAGCATTGCCAATAATGTTATAATTATACTTAAAAAAAGCGCGACTATCAAGACAACAACACATGAATATAACACCGCCAAAAATTCCGGCTTAAGCAACATTGACATGGAAAAGGATAAATTCAGATATTTTATCGCCAAATAAATAAAGATTGCTACAGTTACAACAGATAAAATCATATTTCTTAGGTCGCGGGTACTTGGTGTCATGGTAATAGCGATAGAAATTATTAAATAAAAAGCAAGCCAGCTCCGCAATGATCTAAAATCTATGAATTTAATAATATTTTTAATATTTTCTACTAAATCTGAAAATGACATTATGTTAATTTCACTTTGATTAGTATTTACACCCACTACTTTGCTAATAAAATAGATTGCGAGTGCACCGATAACTAAGGGCGCCACAGATATGACTATTTGACCCACTATCGGAACTTTTGGAGCTGTATGTTTAATCTCCCCGCCATCTTTTTTAAACACATCTATAGAGGATATTTTTGCGCCCGTAATCAGGCACGCTAAAGCGTGTGATAGTTCATGCAATATTACACCGGGGGCAACAAATATCCGATAAACTCCCCCTACTGAGTACATCATTAATATATTTATTATATAACTTATTATAAGAATTGATATAACTAGTAATATCAAATTAATCTCGCCGGAATCTGTACTCAATAACTTATCGATGAGATTCTTTATAAACTTTAGTAAACCACTTAATTCAAAGTGGGAGAAATAATTCATAAGTATTTTATTACTAGTTATTACTTGTTATGATATTCATTTCAGCTTCAATAAAACCATCCAAATCGCCGTTCAAGACTGCCTCCGGATCTTTGCTTTCATATTGTGTTCGATGGTCCTTTACTAGTTTATACGGGTGAAGAACATATGATCTAATTTGGCTACCCCATTCTATATCCTTTAGTTCGCCTTTCAGTTCGGATATTTTATCTTTATGTTCTTGCTCAAGCATTAAGGCAAGCCTAGAACGTAAAACACTCATTGCAGTTTCTTTATTCTGCAATTGGCTGCGTTCATTTTGACATGTAACAACAATATTTGCAGGCTGATATGTTATTCTAACCGCAGAATCGGTAGTATTTACTCCTTGCCCTCCCTTTCCGCTTGCGCGATATGTATCAATTTTTAGATCCTTATCGTCAATTGTAATTTCACTTTTGTCATCAATTTTAGGCAATATCTCAACCAAAGAAAATGACGTCTGACGTAAAGCTTTAGCATTAAATGGAGATTGCCGTACCAGCCTATGGACGCCACTTTCAGCCTTTAGTTGTCCATATAAATACGGTGCATCAATTTCACAAGTAGCACTTTTAACGCCGGCAATCGCTCCCCTGCTCTGATCTATTATTTTAGAATGATATGCTTTTTTCTGTGCCCATTTTAGATACATGGCAAGCAACATTTCGGTCCAATCCTGGGCATCGTCTCCTCCGGCCCCAGCATAAAAATTTATTACCACTCCGTTTTTATCGTATTTTCCATTAAAATAAGCTATTTTTTCAAGTTCTGTTAATTTGTTTTCGATTAATCTGTTATCTTCCTCGCTTTGGGCAAGCTGCGATAAATCGTCTAGTTCATTAATTGAATCAATTATTTGTTTTAAATTTTTTAATTCTTTAAGTTTTTGTTTCGATATTGCGTCATCCGACCAAAAATCAGCGGAATTAATCACCGCCTCAATGTCCTTTACCCTTTCAACTTTTGCATCCAATTCTAAAAGTTGTTTCAAATTTTTTATCCTAGAAGAAGTATCAACCATATTGATAATATTAACAAAAATTCGCTACAATTAACAGCTATGAATGATTTCAAAGATCTAAACATAAGAAAAAGCCCAATATGTAAATACCGGGCTCTTTCTTTTGTATATGACTGATATTAACTTTTAGCTTTTTTGCGTCCAATCAAAATTGTCGATAAAGCTGCGGGTATGGCAGATAAAATTATCGAGTCTGCGCTACCTGTTCTTGGCAGTGTTACTGGCGGAGTTTCCACCTGAACAATTTTGGTTTTGATCACAGTTTCGGCTGTATCCTGCTTGGTCAAATCGTCGTCGGTCATTTTTGCAGTATTTACCAATCTACTACCGGCAGGGGTATTTGAAGCGATTACGGCTCTAAACCTGATATACCCTTCTTCTCCTGGTTCTATCGAAGGTAGTATATATCCAGCACCTGCAATATTTTCAGCGATTGAATTTTCGCTACCCCTAAACCCGAGAATTGCAGCCGCAGAAGTATCAAGCGAGACATTTGCCGGTAGAATATCACTGATGTTAACGTATTCGGCCGATCCATTACCATTGTTCTTAAACACTATTTTATACTCTAGGATATCCCCAGCGTATGCTGCATTCGCCTTTACATACTCAAGCTCATTGGCCGATACATTTCTAACGTATTTTACCAATGACATATCGGGTGACAATACTTCCGGAACTTCGATACAGATTATTACTTCATTGCCGTATTCATTAAACATT
>CAYNIX010000059.1:0-5599 GCA_964397535.1 uncultured Candidatus Saccharibacteria bacterium
TATGAGAATATAATGCCATCGGGATTTTCGTAATAGTTTACATACCACCATCTCCATGTAAAGCTGGCGTTTTTAGCCAGGAATGTAAATACATATTTGACTTTTTCTAACTGATCAGCAACGCGTGATAGAATAATGTACGGCCAAAAAATAATTAGAGCGATAGCTGAAATTTTTAGTGTTTGTATGGGTGAGCGGTAGATAGTCATAATGTAATAAATGACGGCTGTTAGACCTGATATTATTATCAATACTATACCTAACTCGTGAAATAACAAAGACGAAAAGGCAAGGATTGTACTTGCTAAAATCATTTTTGGGGATTTAAATTTCAAAGCCTCGTAACAGAATAATAAAGTTGGAAAAGTAAAGAACAATACCATTGATTGTGGATTACTATAACTAAATTGAAATAATAAAAAGGGAGAACTCAAAAATAGTAACCCTAAAATATAGTCAAACTTTTTTTTATTTTTTTTCAACAGTAAATATGCCGGAGCAAGTGAACTTTGTAAAGCCACTAGACTTGGCAGTAAATATAATAAGAGTTGTTTTGCCGATAGACCTGTAATATCATGTATATATATTAGAAAAGGTGCAAAGTTTGGTCTTCTATCGCCGTAGTACTGGATTATTTCTCTTTTTACTATGGAAAGGTTTAACGAAAATCCGTATTTGTAGGTATCGTCTCCGGCAAAAAAGGGATAGATAAGCCACGATGCTACTAATATAATAAAAGGTAAAAAGACAATAAGGTAATTCAAAAACAAGCTATAGCTGAATTTATAATTTGTACTACTAAAAAAGGGTTTTGATACAAACAAACTGCCGAGTAGTGACAATAAGTTTATAATCAAAAATATTATAAAATTTGTTGTTTCGGCTATGCCTACTGATCTTGATGTAAAAAAAGTTAAAATGCTGATCTCGGAAATTGATATAACCAAAGAAAGCAAGATAATCAATAAATTATTACCTAGTAATTCGTTCTTGTGAAACAAAAGTTTTAAAAGTACATAGCCCGGCATAAAAAGTAAAGGTAGAGTGACCAACTTCAAGGCCGGTAAGTTGAAAGTATTACCAGCAAAGAATGCAGCAATTCCAACAAAAAGTAAGAATACATAAGCTAAAAAAAGTTTATTTTTTTTGATTGCTGCAAAAAATTTCATCAATTATCCTTGATATCTTTAAGAGCAACCTTCATAACAATATCCCTAATTTGCCTTTCCAATCTGTTAGCTTTTACATAGACACGGTAAGTAACATAAAAAAGAGATATAAAAGCTATACCGACAAAAGTGCCCAGACCAACATTTTCGTTGGCCATTTTAGAAACAAAGTAATAAAATAATTCCGGTTTCAAGGCAACATATGCAATTAGTATCCAAGTAATAGTCCAGAATAGAAGAACAATGATGCTGTCGTTCTTCTTTTTATAATCATGATAAGCCTTTGATATTACTAATAAAGCCAAAAAAACTGCAAATATTTTTGTAAAAATGATCATTATTTTTTCCTCATCATTTTAATAGAAATCAATCTGGTAAAAATATTAACTGCATTTATCATGCTTTGTCCCTTTGTTTTCGAATATTTGGTATATATAGTAGTTATTTCAACCTCTAAAAGCTTAAGATGTGCTCTTCTAGCTTCACCAATCATTTCGGAACATATTTCATATCCTAGAGATTGGAGGTCCACATTGTTAAGCGCTATTTTGGATAAAGCCCTCATACCTGATTGAGTATCTGAAGACCATTCTTGAAAAAATATCCATGTCATTATATTCATCAAAAAATTGCCGATTATTTTAATTCTAGGCATTCCTTTGGTATTTCTCATTCTGGTGCCGATCACAATTTCAGCCCGCTTGTCTAAGATTGGTTTGATCAATTTTTTAATGTCATCTGGGTCGTGCTGTCCGTCTGCATCTAGCATTACTACTATATCTGCTTTTAATTTTCTCGCAGCTGCAAAACCCGTTGTCAGCGCTGCACCGACTCCTAAATTAATAACATGCCTTGCGACATATGCTGTCCTTTTCGATGCAATTTCGTATGTATTATCAGAAGAACCATCATCAACCACCAAAGAAATTATTCTATCTATCCCAGAAAGAGTCCTAGGGATTTTATCTAGAACTGCTCTTATGGTAGATTCTTCATTATATGCTGGAATAATTATTACTAGTTTCATTGTTTTTTATTAATCAGCCTTTTTTTAACTTTATCAAATATATCAAATTAATTCCTCTAGGCAAAGTGCCCCTTAATAATCGAGGTTTTTAAACAAAAAAACGTGATTTGTCGGACCCACTGCTTCTGCTAAAAGTTGAAAACCAGGATCGTCGAGATATTGCTTGGCTATTCCTGGCAAAGTATTTGGTGCCCATCCTTGTTGAGAATCAATGATATAAAAATATTGATATTCTTTCTTCATTTTTTGAGTCCAACCCTTGCCATCTTTAATATTTATAATTTCATCTTCATTAAGTTGGGGTAAATAATGTAGATCCCATCCTGCTAAATATTTACCATAGTAAAAAACCCAGGTATTGAATAAGATAGGTCCATTTTGATTGTTCTGAAGCGCATCGAACAACTTGAGATCAGCTTGTGTTATTCTCACCATTGGCTCGTAATGAAGAGCGTTATGCAACCTTGTTCTGAAGGTTAAAGAGGCAAATAGTAGGCAGACTACAAGAAAAGCTATTAAAAACAACTTATTTTTTCTCAGAAAATTAAACAGAAAATAAACAGATGCTGCCGCAAGTATGGCTAAAGGAAGGGATGCATCCCTGCCAAGTCTCTCAGGATTGCTTAAGAAATTCAATTGAGATCCTAATAACAACATTAATACCCAGATTGATAATAATAATGTTGGATAAAAATACTCTTTAGGCCTTAATTTGGGAATCCAATGAAAATATAGTATAAAAGGCAATCCAAATAATACACTTAGCCAACCAATCCAGCGAGGAAAATTTTTCAAAGGTACAAGGCCACCCTCCGAATAACTAGTTAAGCTATGAATAAAGGGAAAGTGTTTTGAAAATGTAAACATGATACTAGCCAGATTGCGAAAAGGCGCAAAAAAAGGAAACTTAAAATATGAATAAATGAATAACGCGACGGCGACCAGGTAGATCACGATTAATGTTGCAGGTTTCCAACGTGGAACCTTTTCTTTCAGCGAATATACTATGATCAATATTGGTAATGATATGACAACTAAGGAAAGAAACTCATAAGTCGACAGATGGTGCATGAGAGCCATCAAAATAATCAATAATACTGAAAATAAAGACCACACAATATTGAGTAATTGATTTTTGGCTTGCCATCCAAAAATAAAAAAAGTAAGTATTACTGGCAATATAATATGAGCGGCTATTAAATCAGGGTAACCACCATCGTTAAGCAACTGTAAGGGAGTCAGGGATAAAAAGCCATAAATAATAAATACCAGCAAAGCAATAATTTTGTTCTTAAAGATTGCCCACGCTAATATAGAAGCAGAAAAAGTCGCCAAAATAATAATAGCCGGGTATGTCCAAAGCATGATGGTCATTTCTGGTTTGTGAAGAATCGTCGATAATTTCAAGATAAAAAAATGGTATAGAGGGGGGTATCCTCCATTATGGACAAGCTGCAAAATGGAATTTTTCTGCTCTTTGATAGCCTGTATATAAAGCCAATGATTCATTGTGTCATCGCCGGGCGTATCGGGGTAATGAAAAGCCAATAATCCATAATATTGTAAGAAAATTAGTGCCAAAATTAAAAAAGCAAAAACAGACCAATAAATTATATTTTGATTGTTATGAATAAAAATTTTAATCTGCTCGATTTTTTTCATCTGTTGGGAATCAAGGTTCAACAAATAATTCACTGATTTCGTTTTTTTTAATTACTCCGAGAAGAAAAAGTAATATAACATATAAGATACTATAGAAAACCATTTGCAATAAAAAATGCAATGGAAAGTGCAGGGTTATTTCGGCCATAAAAACAATTAGACTTGCGGTTAATAGCAGTTTTGCAAGGCTGTGAAAATAAATTTTTATGCCAATTAGTAGATTGTCATTGTATAAGTAATTTCCAAGAAGCACCAACGCTGATACTAAATTACTGGCGGCGGCACCAAAATAAGAAAAAGCGGGAATTAATGCGAGATTCAGGCCAAAATTAAAAAGCAGAATAAATGCTGACATCTTAAGCAGACGAGCACGAGAATCGTTGGCAATAAAAATTTCCACAAGGAGGTTATTGATAAAAATTATGGGCAGGGAAAAGGCTAAAAATACCAAAACTCTTGCAGAATCGGAAAATTCGGGCGATGAAAGTAATAAAATAATTTCTTTGCGGAAAGCAATCGAAAGAGAGGAGATAAGCAGCGCGGCCATTAACATGATGGTGATACCTTTTCTGACGATAGAAGATACAACAGCTTTATTTTGATGTATATTTTGCGAAATAGCCGGTTTTAGGGCGCTAGAAAAATATGAGCTAATAAAAGCAATGACTTCCAAAATCTTAAAAGCTACAGTGTAAATACCGGCCGCCGCCGCTCCTTTGATGGTGAACAATATTATTGTATCGAGCTTAAAATATAAATTTGAAACTATAAATACAACGCCGAGCGGCCAAGACATGGCAATTATTTGGCGGGCGAATTTGGCATCGTAACTAAAATTAAAACGTTCAAGGAGTGAGGCGAAAGAATATTTAAATATAAAAATAAATATACCCCACAAAGCAATGGTAGAAGCCACCCAATAGAAATTGCCGTGATTTTTTACGATGACAATCAGCGCGATAATACTGATAACGCGGCTTAAAAATTCAGCCAAAGCAGAAAATTGCATTTTGAGGCGCGCCTGCATCAGCATATCATAAACGCTGGCGAGTAAATTAAAAAACAAAAAACCACAGGCTATGAGTGTGCCGATTTTAATATCATTATCAAATTTGGTGGCCAGAACTATAATTGATGAAACTGCGACTGCCGCTAAAGCGCTCCACAGTCGTATGGTAAAAACATTGGAGAGTATCTTTTTTTCATGTTCCGGTTTTTGCGAGATTTCGCGTACGGTTACGGCGAATAAACCCAAATCGGCAATTACTATAAAGAAATTAATGTATGTGGTTATGGTATTAAATTTTCCGACGCCTTCCGCACCAAGATAATTTGTAAGTATTTTAATCGACAACAAAGTCAGTCCGAGTGTCAGAAATCGGATAATTACTTGCCAAAAAGTGTTATCGAATACCGCTTTTTTATTTACGTGCATGGGTCCACAATAAAGAATTAAGAATTATGTAAGAACAAAAAAGAATTCAAAATACTATGTTCAATATTCAGAACTTCATATTAATATATTTAAATTATATTATGACTTTAACCCTAATTTGCCGAAAAAGTAAAAATCTTTCTGTGCGGCTGAATCCTGTATTCTTAATTCTATATTCTATCAAGTTTGATTCTTTTCCTGCGTATCAATCTTACCATCTCAATCGCACCAAATAATACAACCGCAAATGCTAAAGTAAAAATAAGATATGTCATCACTGAATACTCTCTTTTAAGAAAAGAACCC
>CAYNIX010000060.1:0-5501 GCA_964397535.1 uncultured Candidatus Saccharibacteria bacterium
GCAGGTATCTGCCAGTCCCATGAACCTGTATTTGCAATATTGGTTGCTAAATCACCCATTTCACTTCTGGGCGGGACGCTCAAATCAAAACCTACCGGCAAATTATAGCCGGCTTTTTTACTAGCTTCTACAATAATTGATCGAATTTCTTCTCTCATCTTATTAAAATCACTTAATCTTCCAATATTTAAGTTTTCCAACTCGTATGATCATCCCCGAAGCTAAGGAGATAGTGGCATTAGGGTCAGTGATTTTTGTGCCGTCAATTTTTAACGCCCCTTGTTCAACCAATCTCCTTGCTTCTGAATTTGATGATACTACGCCGAGATTTTGTAGTAGTAAAATTGGGCCAAAATTACCGCTTAAATCAATTTCATTCATTTTGTCCGGCAATTCACCCCTACTGAACTGTCTGATAAAATCAGACTTTGCTTTTTCCGCCTCATCTTGACTATGGTAAAGTTTTACAATCTGAAACGCTAGCTCCTCTTTTGCTTGTTTGGGATTGCGGCCGGATTTCATTTCATTTTCATATTTTTCAATTTTTTCGTCACTCACATCAGTGCATAATTTAAAAAATGTCAAAATCAAATCATCGGGAATGGACATGGTTTTGCCAAATTGCTCTTTTGCGGGCTCTGTAATACCTATATAATTATTGAGTGATTTTGACATTTTTTCTTTTCCGTCAACCCCAACTAAAAGTTCTGTGAGAATTATATCTTGTGGATTTTGCCCCATTTTTTTCTGCAGCTCCCTTGCCGCCAAAATGTTAAATTTCTGGTCGGTACCCCCCATTTCAATATCGGCATTAAGAGCAACTGAATCATAAGCTTGCATCATAGGGTAAAAGAGTTCATGCATTGAAATTTCGTTACCGCCCTTTAATCTTTTTTCAAAATCATCTCTCTCTATTATTCCAGCTACCGAAAACTTTGAGCCAAGCCGGATTAAATCTGCCATATTCATTTTTCGAAACCACTCGGAATTTCTTCTCACCTCGACTTTTTTTATATCCAATATTTTTCCAACCTGACGCAGATATGTTTTAGCGTTTTCTTTTATCTCTCGTTCGGTCAATACCGGCCTGGTCTTATTTTTACCGCTAGGATCCCCCACCATGGCAGTATAATCACCAATCAAAAAAATTACGCGATGGCCCGCTTCCTGAAACTTTTTCAGCTGCCAAAGCGCCACTGCGTGGCCGAGATGCAGATCAGGACGACTCGGATCAACCCCCAACTTTACGCGCAATTTCCGCCCGCTAGATAATTTATTTTTTAGGCCGGCTTCGGAGATAATTTCTATCACACCTCTACCCAATAGTTTATCTAACATTTTGACCTCGCTCCATCTATTGACAGAAAAAATAATTAGGACTAAAATTTATGCGTTTGACATTTTACATCTTAGCAATCTCCGCCTATAATGTAAAGGTGGGAGGGAGCAAACTATGAAAAAAAGACCAAAGTCTATTAGTAGTATTATAAACCGTTTTATCAATCCTATAAACTTTCGCAAAGTACTAATTCCCAGAAAAGCTCCGAAAAATCTTTGGAAGTTGATAGGTAGATATGCTCTATATGCAGGAATAGGGTTAGTTTTTTTAGTGGCTTTTGCTTTCGCTTGGTATGCCAAAGATTTACCCACACCGGAGAAAATCGCTAAAAGAAGCGCCACTCAATCAACAAAAATATTTGACCGCACCGGTAATACTTTGCTCTATGAAACTGGCGAACAAAAACGAACCATTATTTCATACGATCAGATGTCTGATTATTTGAGACAAGCCACCGTGGCTGTTGAAGACGAAGGTTTTTATTCTCATATGGGATTTGATCCCAGGGCAATTTTTGCAGCCGTAGTTGAGAGGATCACGCATCGTTCGAGCAGAACCAGAGGCGCCTCAACCATTACTCAACAATATGTAAAAAATGCTCTCCTGGACTCAAATCGTACCATGGCTCGAAAAATTAAAGAGCTTATTTTGGCAATCGAACTTGAAGTGATGTATGACAAAAAAGAAATTCTTACCATGTATTTAAACGAAATTCCCTACGGTGGCAATATTGCCGGAGCCGAAGCGGCTTCTCAGACCTACTACGGCAAACCCGCCAAAGATTTGACGATTGCTCAAGCGGCCACACTGGCTTCAATTCCGCAGTCCCCAACTTATTATTACCCTTACGGGACTCATACCAAAGAGCTGGTTTATAGAAGGGACTATGTTATCGATCGCATGCGAGCATCAGGCTACATCAATCAAGAACAAGCTGATGCCGCCAAAACGGAAGATACTACTACAATCGGAGAAGTTGTTAAACCGCGCAAAGATTCAATTTTGTCGCCGCATTTTGCCATGTATGTAATCGAACAGGCAGAGAAAGAATTTGGCGAAGAAAAAATTCAGAAGGAAGGCTATAAAATTATCACCACCCTAGATCTCGACAAACAAAATTTTGCTAGCGAGGCTTTAGCTTACGGCTCAAAAAAAATCGGCCAATATGGCGCCAGTAACGCGGCGATCGTTTCGGTTGATCCAAACACAGGTGAAATTTTGGCCATGGTGGGTTCTCTTGATTATTTTAACACCGAGATTGATGGTAATGTTAATGTGGCCGATTCAGATCGCCAACCCGGATCATCTTTTAAACCTTTTGCCTATGCTACTTTATTAAAAGATAAAAATTATTCCCCCAGTAAAATTATTTGGGATTTGCAAACCGATTTTGGAGGTGGATATGTTCCCAGAAATTACAATGGAAATTTTAACGGTCCGGTCACCATACGCACCGCTCTTTCAAATTCATTGAATATTCCGGCGGTTAAGGCCCTGTCTCTGGCCGGAATCGATAATGTGCTTCAAACTGCCAGAGACATGGGCATTTCAACTCTTAACGAAAGAGATCGTTATGGATTATCTCTGGTTTTAGGGGCCGGGGAAGTAAAACCGGTCGAAATGGCTGGGGCTTTCGGAACCTTCGCTACCGGAGGAATAAAGCATGATCTTAAATGTATTCTTAAGGTTACCGACGCTAGAGGCAAGATTGCTTATGAATATAAAAGTGAAGATGATAAAGGAAGACAAGTAATTGATAATCAGGTTGCTTATGAAATTTCCAGTATTTTAAGTGACAACAAAGCCAGAAGTATGGTTTTTGGCGCCAACTCCGCCCTAAATTTTCCCGGAAAAACAATCGCCGCTAAAACCGGCACCACCTCATCTTTCAAAGACGCTTGGACGGTTGGATATTCAAAGAATCTAGCTACGGCTGTTTGGGTTGGAAATAATGATTCGAAGGCCATGAAAAACGGTGCCGACGGTTCCGTTTTAGCCGGCCCCATATTTCATCATTTTATGAATAACGCCGTAACCGAAAACATTCCTTTTGACCGGCCAAGTGAAATCCAAGAATTAACCGTCGAGAAATATTCCAACAAATTACCCGGAGACCTGTCGAGTGAGTTTACCACCGATATTTTTGCTAATTGGCAAGTACCAACCGACCAAGACAACGTTCACGTAAAAGCCAGAGTCTGCCGTTCCAACGGATTATTGGCTGCAGAAAATGTCTCAAGTGACCTTACGGAAGATAAAATTTTTACCAATATCCACTCTGAACGGCCTGATAATCCAAACTGGGAAGGCCCGGTCAGGGCTTGGCTAAGCAGTCGAGGCTGGAATGATCTAGCTCCAACAGATAAATGCGATCCGGTTAGTACCCCGATAACTTTGTCATTCATTTCTCCGGTAGAAGGGCAAAGCGTCTCCGGCACAAAAACCATAAAAGTCAATGTGTCATCAACATATACCGTCAAAAAAGTAACATATTATATAGATAATATTTTTATCGCTCTGGTTGATTCCGCTCCATTTGAAACAACTTATTCGTTCGATGGGCTATCCAATGCTTCTCATACAATTAAAGCTGTAGCCGAAGATAGCAACGGTGCAAGCGGAGAAAAATCGATTTCCGTGATTGTTTCGAAAGATAAAGATGCAATTAAATTCAGCGAAATCACCGCTACTAAACTAACTGCCACTACTTATAAAATTTCATGGAAAACCGATAAAGCATCTATGTCGCAGGTTATTTACGGCACTGTTTCTCAATCAGATGATCTTCTCGACTATCAAAAGACATCAGATGTAGACACCAATCTGGTTACAAATCATAGTGTCACGATTACGGTAACTGCCGGCCAAAAATATTATTATCGAGTTGTTTCCAGTGATAACGAGGGCAATACCGCGGTTTCTACGCCCGAAAACAGTTTCAATTCTTAGTATTTGTCAAAGCATCCAAACAGCGCTCGATTATTTGATCAATTGAGTTTATATCACTTACCGATTTGTATCCAAGTTTCTGTAATTCGTTCTGACGCTCCTTGTGCCGTGAAACACTCCTAATCTCTCCCATTAAACCAACTTCGCCATACAGGCAGATTCTAGGTTTAATTCTGCGATTTGTAAATGAAGACATTATGGCAGCCACCACTGCCAGATCTGCAGCCGGTTCCGATATTTTTAAACCGCCAACAACATTTAAGTATATATCACAATTAGATATGCTCATGCCGGTTTTCTTTTGGATGACCGCAGACAACAAGTTTAGCCTGTTTAAATCAAAACCCGAAGCTGTTCTTTTGGCATAGCCGAAATTTGTACTAATAGTTAAAGCCTGAATTTCGATCAATAACGGCCGTTTTCCCTCCATAATAACGGTAACGGCACTTCCGGGTTGGTCAGCCTTTTCGGACAAAAATAACTGGGCGGGGTTGTTGATCTCTTTCATACCGTTTTCTTCAAGCGAGAATAATCCTATTTCGTTTGTCGCGCCGAAACGGTTTTTTACGCCCCTTAAAATCCTTCCCTCCTGAAAGCGCTCACCCTCGAGATATAAAACTGCATCTACCAAGTGTTCGATTAATCTGGGACCGGCGATATTCCCTTCTTTGGTTACATGGCCGACTAGAAGAACTGCAACATTATGATCCTTGGCAAATCTTTGCAAAAAGATTCCGCTTTCTCTAACTTGCGACAAACTTCCGGCACTCGAATCAAGTTCTGACATATATACTGTCTGGATTGAATCTATGATTACTAAATCCGGTTTTTGTTTTAAAATCTCTTTTTCCAAAGACAACAAATCCCCGCTCGAAGACAACATCAAGGTTTTGGAAGATATTTTTAATCTTTCTGCTCTTTGCTTGATTTGTTCAAGTGATTCTTCGGCAGAGACATAAAAAGAATTGATAATTTTTGAAGCAATCTGCAAAGTCAGAGTTGACTTGCCAATTCCAGGCTCGCCTCCCAAAAGAATAATGCTGCCCCTAACGATTCCGCCACCAAGCACTCTATCCACTTCAGAAATTCCGGTTGATATTCTATCACTGCGCGAATATTTTACCTCTGATATATTTTTTATTTCTAAATTCTTATCTTGGTTCTTGACATTTTGCTTATTAATTCCGCTTAATTCTTTTAAAGTATTCCAATC
>CAYNIX010000061.1:0-5366 GCA_964397535.1 uncultured Candidatus Saccharibacteria bacterium
CTCTGTAAATAGTACGGTTTTGGAGAAAGGCTTCAGGCAGTTGCTTGGAGCCTTTTTGATTTATATAAAAAGGGCAACAAATTTGGTAAACTTATAATATAAAATTATGCGCAAAATATTAAATAAAATTGAGCATTTTATTCCCATGACCATGACCAGCTTTGTGATGTTTATATCTATTATATATTTGATGATAATGGTATCTCGCACCGTATGGGAGAACTATCAATCCAATAAAAATATTTTACATGAGCAGGAAAAGCTTTTGGAATTGGAGGATGAGCTCTCATATATGGAAAATCAGATTGTTTATCTCAAAACTAATTCTTATCGCGAAAAACAAGCCCGAGCCAAGCTTGGATATATTGCACCTGGGGAGACCGCTGTTAGCTTGCCGCCTGATAAAGTTGAAGATAGGGTAAGTGATAGTCATGCCATTACCGAAAAAAATACTCAAAGTATTGCAAACTATTATCTTTGGTACAAATATTTTTTTGATTCTCAGTAGCTAAAAAGATATGTTTCCGCACAAAAAAAGACCTTAGTTAAGGTCATTTTATTTTTGGTAGCAGGGGTGGGAATTGAACCCACGACCTCGGGCTTATGAGTCCCACGCTCTAACCATCTGAGCTACCCTGCCGTAAGTAAATCAAAAATTAATAAACTTGTCTCGAGCTAGTCGAGAGATCAAAAATCAAAATTTTGGAATAAATCACTATCTATATTGTTGCATTAGGGTAGCGAAGATGCTCCTCCAACGTAGCTTTTTAGCGAAGGCGGAAGCTACCCTGCCGTGTATTTAGTATAAAGTATAAAGTTGAAAGTATAAAGCCGGGAACAGGGGAATAAACACACAAATTTGATTATTGAGAATCAAAAATTGTGATATTTTAAAGATTTATTTCCACAGATATTGCGAATATAGAAAATTTAACTAAGTTTGGTACGGCGCTTAGCGCCGTTAGCACCACGCTAAGCGTGGTAGCGGGGGACGGATTCGAACCGCCAACCTTCTGGTTATGAGCCAGACGAGCTGCCATTGCTCCACCCCGCATCTACAGTATCTAATTATATCATAACTTATAATAATTACAATAAGTGGCAAATATATATAATTTGTGTTAGAATTGATTTCTAAATCGTTCAAAATAAACGGAAAAAATATTAGGCCATGAACAGCAAACACGAGCAAAATTCTTTGGTAAACAAGGTCAGGCTAAATATTATCAAGCACAACTTAATTAAGCGTGGAGATAGGGTAGTGGTAGCCTTAAGCGGCGGAGCGGATTCAGTGTGCTTATTTGATGTTTTGGACAGCTTAAAAGCAAAATTGGGGTTTAAGCTCTCGGCTTGCCACTACAATCATCGCATAAGGGGTGAAGCGGGGGATCTGGATGAAGAATTTGTTAAAAAATTTTGTTTGGATAGGGGAGCGGAGATAGAGGTTAGCCGAAGAGGGTTAAGTGAAACAATAAAAAATGAGGACGATGCCAGGCAGCTGCGCTACTCTTTCTTTGAAAAAATTTTATTAAAAGGGGGTAGTAGGGAAGGCGTAAAAATTGCTATTGCTCATAATTTAAATGACTTGGCTGAAACTTTTCTAATGCGCTTGATAAGAGGTAGCGGATTACGGGGCCTCCGCTCTATTCTGCCGGTTCGAAAAAATTTTATTCGTCCCCTACTTTATATATCGCGTCCCGATATAGAATCGTACTTAGCTAATAGAGGTTTGCAATATCGGGTTGACCAGACTAACTTTACCGACCGCTACTTCCGCAATAAGATAAGACACAAGTTAATCCCCGATTTGGAGAAATATAATAACAAAATTGTTGAGAAACTTGCCCAGACAGCTACCAATCTGGCCGAAGATTATGAGCAGATCGACAAAAATGCCGCAGATAATTATAAATTGATATGTCAGACGGCGCACAGCGGGGTATCGTTTCAAAGAAAAGATTACCTAATTCTTTCCGAATCACAACAAAAGCATCTCATGATCCATATCATTGAGCAGCTGGGTGGAAAAAATTATTCATTTACTCAAATAGAAAAAATAGATCAGTTGATTAAACAAAATATCGGTAAAAAAACATTGCCACTCCCCTATTCTTTGCGATTTGAGCTTCAAAGTGGTAAAATTACAATAAAGTTAACCGATTCCAATAATAAGGAGAAGAATGATCAGTCAGAAAAGAAACAATAATTTGGTAATTTGGATAATTGTCATATGCAGCGTAGCGTTGCTTGTTTGGGGTTATTACGGTAGCCGTAGTGATCAACCGAAAGAGGTTTCAATTTCGGAAATCGCATCGCAAGTTAAAGAGGAAAAAGTTAATGAAATAGATATCAGAGACGGCAAAGTCACGGCCAAGCTGAAAGACGGCTCTACCGAGACTGCGGTTATCGAGTCAAACGCCACTCTGCAGGAGTATGGCATTACAGTTGATAAGGTAAAGATAAACGTGGGTGATTCTTCGGGATCAATAGTTTGGTATACGGTGCTCACTTCCCTACTGCCAGTGATCCTGATCGGGGCCATTTTCTGGTTTTTGTTTCGCGGTGCCCAAGGGGCAAACACTAAAGCTATGAGTTTTGGCAAATCCGGAGCCAGACTTACATTAGGCACCAAAACTACTTTTAAAGATGTTGCCGGTTTGGTCGAGCCCAAGCAGGAGCTCCTGGAAGTGGTGGAATTTTTAAAATCACCTAAGAAATTTCGTGATTTGGGAGCTGAAATTCCCAAGGGAGTCTTGTTGGTCGGCCCTCCCGGTACCGGTAAAACTTTATTAGCCAAGGCTGTAGCGGGTGAGGCCGGGGTACCGTTTTTTTCCATATCGGCCTCTGAATTTGTAGAGATGTTTGTGGGCGTCGGGGCCTCCAGAGTACGGGATCTTTTTGCCAAAGCCAAAAGAAACGCTCCGGCCATCATTTTTGTTGACGAACTCGACGCTATCGGCAGGCAAAGAGGTAGCGGTTTGGGGGGAAGCCACGACGAGCGGGAACAAACCTTAAATCAAATTCTGGTTGAAATGGATGGCTTTGATACCAAAGACAATGTTATAGTCATGGCGGCTACTAACAGGCCTGATGTGCTTGACCCGGCTCTGTTGCGTCCCGGCCGCTTCGACAGGCAAGTCGTGATTGACCTGCCGGATAAAAAAGAGCGAGAAGATATTCTAAAAGTTCATATTCGCAATAAACCGGTTGATAAAGAAGTCGATCTTCATAAAATTGCTTCAACTACGGCCGGTTTTTCGGGAGCCGACCTACGAAATCTAGCCAATGAAGCTGCCATTTTAGCCGCCAGATCGGGTCATAAACATATTTCACAAGCTGAATTTGAAAGTGCTATTGAAAAAGTCATGCTCGGGCCGGAGAGAAGAAGCAGAATCCTATCGGATGAGGAGAAAAAAATTACCGCGATCCACGAATCGGGACATGCCGTAGTCAGCCATTTTCTTCCCCATGCTGATCCGGTTCACAAAATATCCATTGTTTCTCGCGGTATGGCGCTGGGTTTTACTTGGAATCTACCGGAGGCTGAAAGAAGGTTACAAACCAGGAGCAAATTTATGGATGAAATTTCATCATTGCTCGGAGGACGGGTGGCGGAGGAGGTATTTTACGGCAAAGAAAACATTACAACCGGAGCGCAGAACGATTTAAAAAGAGCTACTCTTACTGCCAGGCGTATGGTAGTTGAATACGGCATGAGCGAGAAGCTCGGAAGCCAAACTTACGGTCATCGCGATGACTTGCCGTTTTTAGGCAAGGATATTATGGAACAGCGCAATTACAGTGATGAAACCGCCAGCCTGATCGATAGAGAAGTTTCCTACATAATCAATCAAGCCAAAAAGATTACTACGGAAATTATTAATAAGCATAAAAATATCATCGAAAAATTATCCGACAAGCTTTTAGTGGAAGAAACGATCTCGGCCGAAGATTTTGAGAAGATGATCGGCCATGCTAAAACAAAATCATCATAAACCAAATGGTACAAAAATTTTCCAAATTTTTTCACTCTCAAAATACCGTTAGAGTCGCGAGCATTTTACTAATAGTCACTCTGTCTCTAAGTAATGTGCTCGGGCTGATACGAGATCATTTTTTAGCACAATTTATCGATACCGCCGATTTGGATATCTACTTTGCCGCATTTCGCATACCTGATTTGGTTTTTAACTTCTTGATTTTGGGAGCGGTATTTTCCGCATTGGTGCCGGTTTTTTCGGAATTTGTAGCTAACAAAGAATACGACCGCGGATTTTATGTGGTTAACTCGATTTTAAATATGGCCGTGGTCGCCATGGGTATTTCGGCAGTTCTGGTTTATCTTACTATGCCTTTCCTGGGTAAGCTGGTAGTGCCGGAATTTTCCGATGAAAAAATTGCAGCGACTGTTCGATTGTCTCGCCTATTAATGTTGACTCCGATTTTTTTCTCTATATCTTACGTATTGTCCGGGGTTCTTAATACTTTTAATCGATTTGTCGCCTACTCTCTTGCGCCTCTTGCTTATAATTTATCAATCATTATCGGTATATTAACTTTAGGCAGAACTTCGCTAGGTGTGGAGGGGGTGGTATATTTTGTGATCATCGGTTCGGTTTTACATCTTCTGATCCAATTACCGACCGCCATTAAACTCGGATATAGATATCGTTATGTTTTTGATTACAAAAATATTGCCGTAAGAAGGATATTAAAATTAATGCTGCCAAGAACTGTCGCTTTAGGTGTAAACCAAATCCTTCTATTGATATATACATCCATCGCCTCCGCCTTGGCCGCCGGATCAATTGCGGCTTTTAATTTTGCCAATAATATTCAAACCGTGCCGACTGTAATTTTTGGCAGTTCTATAGCTACGGCGATATTCCCTACTTTAACCTTAGCCGCCTCTAACAACGAGGATAATAAGTTTTGCGTCTACATTAACAAGACTATTCGTACTATTGCGTATATACTGATTCCCATTTCAGTTGCGATCTTTCTATTAAGAGCACAAATTATTAGGATGATATTAGGCTCGGGGAGTTTTGCCTGGAGTGATACCGAAATGACAGCCAGAGTCTTGGGTTATTTCGCTCTTTCGCTCCTACCGCAGGGTTTAATTCCCCTGTTTACCAGAGCATTTTTTGCGGTCAAAAATACTAAGACTCCCATGTATATTGCTATTATCGCGGCTGTTTTTGGAATTATTTTTGCCTACCTTCTTGTGCCAAACTATGGAGTAGCGGCTTTGGCAATTTCATTTGGCATCTCCAGCTATCTGAACGCGATAATATTATATTTTGAGTTAAACCGCATCCCTTGCTACAAACCGGATCGATCGGTTTTGGTATCGTTAATTAAAG
>CAYNIX010000062.1:0-5297 GCA_964397535.1 uncultured Candidatus Saccharibacteria bacterium
AAAATTAGTAATTTAGCACATTAGTAATTAGTACGTGAAATAAGAAGCATAAAAAAGTAACTACACGGATCCGCCAATCGGCGGAACGCAGGTGGAAACACGGGTGGAAAGTTTATAAAGTTCATAAAGTTCAAAAGAGGAGTATCAGGTATCTAGTATCAGGTATAAAGCAGAAGTCAGAACACAGGATATAGGAAGTAGGTTTTAGTGTCTAGGTTGTAGAAGGTGAAAATCAAAACCAGAAATTGATCAAAATTAATAATTTGAAACTCTCTCCCCCGTGCCACTATTTTGCTTAATATTTTGGTTTAAAATGACATATTATATCATAAAACTCCTTGACAAGTGGGAGTTTTTTTGATACAATGGCTTAATCGGCAATTTTTTGTCCGAGATAAAACCAAAATAAATATGAAAATTCCACTTACCAAAATTAAAAGCAAAATAAATATTCCTATCAATGACGGTATAAATCGCATCGAGCAGATTAAACGTGAAATTAGTGCCGGTTGCAGTGAAGCTGAAAAATGCGAGGTGGAAGTTTATGATATGTGGGAAGAAGAAGATGAATAGTTGGTAACAAGTATCATGTATTAAGTATTAAGTATAAAAACAGAGTACAAGTTTAAGCTCGTGAATCAAACAAACTAAAGTTTGATCTCAAAAAGATTAATGAGTCCAAACTTTCTTGCCCGCCTATGGCGGGAGATTGCTATTTAGCACGATAAATCGTGGTCTCTGTTTATTGAGAACAAGATTTATCTTGCTAGATAACAGGCTAAAGCCTGAAATCAAAATCAATGATAACAACCTTCAGGTTGGTTAGCATTTTTTTGGCCTGATATAAGTGTAAATAAAACAAACCACCCTCCGGAACGGCTGTTCCGGAGGGTGGTGGGTGAGGGTCGAATAGGTCGACCCAGAGTTCGGTGGCGCCAATGACGGAGAGGAGACGGAAGATTGCTTTCACAGATCGATGTATCCTCCATCTCCGGTGCTCAACGGCTCGTCGGGCGTTTGACTCTGGCGATGGGCGTGGAGGAGCGCACCCATGAGCTTGCACAGGCAAACGATAGTCAAGGCTACTACCAACACCCAGAACAGTACCACGGTTCCACTCACTTCGGGCATCTGGCTACCTCCTTTGACGGTGTCCATGTAGCCGATCGTGCTCTCTGCGTGCCCTAAAGCACGCAAACCACATCAACAACAGGGAGACTACTACTTTCATCGACACATTCCTCCTGTGGAGGCTCAGTTGGGATCGTCGCTTCTTTCGGAGAGAGGCATGCCCTCGATCGCGCCAACAACAAAGACACGTATGGCACTAGGCAGTGCCTTGATGATCTCCCACGCACTCAACATGCACTTCTTGGCGAAATCGGAGACATTCAGAGAGCCGACATAGATGCACATGGCGGCAACAACTAGCATCATGTTGAGAAAGTTTCGGATGCCGCTTATCTCCATTTCTACACCATAATCATAGTCGCTCCAACTTGCGCTACCCATGCGTCTGCCTCCCGTATTAAAAAGTGCGAGCGTAAAGCTCGGAGCAAGGTACAAATATTATGCCCTGCTTCCAAACTTTTCAATAATTGTCATGTCGAGCCATACCCCGATCGACAAGGGGAGGCGAGATATATACAAGTTAATGTCCTCAAATATTTATATATTCTACCAATGTTGCATTATTTTTTCATT
This sequence comes from uncultured Candidatus Saccharibacteria bacterium, assembly GCA_964397535.1. Classification (GTDB taxonomy): domain Bacteria; phylum Patescibacteriota; class UBA1384; order XYA2-FULL-43-10; family XYA2-FULL-43-10; genus CAYNIX01. The sequence goes on from CAYNIX010000062.1 coordinate 1,705, forward strand.
TTTGTCATCCTGCCTGCCCGCCTCTGGAGTAAATTTATTTCAAGAATCTCTCTAGCAGATGCTGAAACCTCCTAGACTTCGCTCGGGGGCAAGCAAGTTCAGCATGACAATTACGCAACAGTGGTATACTTTATACTTTGCGTCCGAACATTCTCTCTAATTCCTCGCGGACAATATTTCGATCGGAGAAAGGAATGAATTTATCGGCGCCAACCGCCATAACCTCCTCCGCACCTTTGCCGGTGATTATAACCACATCGTCTTTTTGTGCCTCTCGCAAAGCCTTTTTGATAGCTTGTTCTCGATCAATCACTTTCCAATAATTGCGATTTAAGCGCCATTGGTGTTTGGCACCGCCTTGCAAAATGCCGGCGGCGACCTCTTCCATAATTTCTTGCGGGTCTTCGTCGTATGGATCTTCATCGGTAAAGACCACCAAATCCGCGTAATTGCCGGCGAGCGCTCCCATGATCGGCCTTTTGGTTTTGTCGCGCCTACCCGTGGCACCAAGCACGGCAATCATCCGGCCGCCGCTTTTTTCGAGGCTTCCGCGAATCGTTTCATAAACATTTTTTAGGGAATCCGGATTGTGAGCATAATCAACAATTACGGTGAAGTTTTGTTTGGCGGAAACGCGGATGGATTCCATGCGGCCGGTGACACCGCTTAAATTTTCCAAGCCCTTTTTAATATCTTCCGGTTTAATATCCAGCGCCCAGCCTACGCAAAATGCGGCCAGAGCATTTTGAATGTTAAATTGGCCCGGTAAAAAAAGGTTTATAGGTACTTGCCCTTCGTCATATGCGGCGGTAAAAGTAGAAGAGTCGGGGGAGGGCAATATTTTGCGTGCCACAACACCGTGTTCTAGCGGTTTTTTGATAGAATATAAATATTTGTCTTTGGCTTTTTGCGAATAAAATTTTTGGCACTCGCTATCATCGGCATTGATTATGAATTTAGCTTGGGGATTGTCGCGAAATATTTTGAGTTTGGCATTTAAGTAATTGTCGCGGGTTTTGTGATAGTCCAAGTGGTCGTGAGAAAGATTGGTATAAACCAAAACGTCAAAGGGAATGCCGTATACGCGATTTTGGTCAATGGCTTGAGAGGTGACTTCCAAAACGGCATATTGACATTTTTCCGCAACGGCCCGGCTTAAAAATTTTTGGATTACACTTGCCGGAGGGGTGGTTACCCAGCGGTCCTTGGTTTTGTGGGGAATAACTTTACCTCCAAGCTTAGTATTGATGGTGGTTTCCATGGCATTTTTAATACCGGCGGCGTCCAGAATGGAGGCGATCATATTGGCAACAGTGGTTTTTCCTTTAGTTCCGGTAATGCCAATGACTTTAATTTTTTCGGCCGGTTTACCATGACGCGTCACAGCTAAATATGACTCAAGCAGATGAAGCCTGTTTTTAGTTGCTTGAGATAAAATTTTTGAGATATATTTTTTCATGTTTTTCATTGGTCTAATTGGTCAAATTAGTTTAATTTGATTTTCTTCTGATTTTCTCGACGATTTTGAAGAGCTGATATTCTGTCGGCTTAAACACCAAGTCGTAGCTACCCAGCAACTCCACATACTCCCCGCCCAGCTTCTCTTTAAAAGCTGTTACTCCGCTCCAGGCGTGGTCGTTTTTTCCCCGCGGTGAGACTCCAAACAAATCGTATTTTTTGCATCCCCTCGCTTTAGCTTGTTGCATTATATGCCAGTGTAATAAATAGGGAGCCATGTAATTTTTGTTTATATCGCTTGAGCCACCAAAAAGGTAGGTAGCGGTTTGGCTATAATAGGTGATGATGGCGGCAGCCAAATCTTGGCCATTTGCAGCTGCAATGAACACTTTACAATACCCTTTAGGCAATAAATTGTCAAGCAATTTTTGAAAATAATCCCGTGAGCGGTAGGTGATACCATGGCGGCTTGCCATTGAGTGATAAAGAGCATAAAACCGGTCAATATCGGTTACTTCTTCAATTTTCACTCCATTTTTTTCGGCAATTTTAATATTATAGCGACCTTTCTGTTTCATTTGCGCTAAAATTTCCGCTTCGCTTAACTCCAAATTTATGATGCGAGTATGTTCCGGCTGCATCTCTTCAAAACTTTTAACAAAACCTAATTGTTTCATGGTTTTATTATTCCATTGTTGAGAATCAATGTTTATCTCGAGACGATAGAAGATAGATTTGGATTTTTGAGAGATAATTTTTATTTCCTTTAGAAAACTTTCTACTTTATACTTTATACTTTCAGCTTGAGCTTCGCTCAGCATTGGCGAATACAGCATGCTTCGGCCAAAAGGCAGGTTTTTTTGCAACACCAACACGCCATCGATGCGGTACGATTTCTGATAGCCCGTGGCGAGTTTAAACTGCTCCCATTCGGGAGATTGGAACAGATTCATAGTTTGATTCTAGCAAAATTAGCCCAAATTTGCTATGATGGCCATTGCTATGATAAATGATAAATTTAAAATTTTGGCTCGAGATGAGTTGTTTCAGAGGGTAATGACAACTCTACTCGTGAAAGTACAAATGACGGCACTAAAGTGCAAAATTACAAAAGAGAATAACCCGGGAATATTTGAAGAAAAGCAAATATAAGCTCTATGAATAATTTTGGAAGCAAACATCATATCAAGATATTAGCCATCGAGACTTCCTGCGACCCCACGTCTTTCAGGTTCGTCTTGAATCTTACAGGTTCACAGCCGAATCTTCACTTTGCGGGGCGAGATGAGGCCGGATATGAATAGTCATAATCCCAATCGATACGTTAAGATATTAGCCATCGAGACTTCCTGCGACCCCACTTCGTTCGAGTTTGACTTGAATCCTACGGGTTCGCAGTCAAATTCTCACTACGCGGGGCAAGCCCCTAACAGTGAAGAGGTATGCTTATGAAAAATAATAATCTAAAGATTTTAGCTATTGAGACCTCCTGTGATGAGACGGCGGCGGCTGTAATTGCTAACTCCACTCACGAAATTACAAATGGCTCAACAAAATTACGAAATTACGAATGGAAAAATCCGGTTATTTTGTCGAACGTGGTTAGCTCTCAAGTGGATTTGCATGCCAAAACCGGCGGAGTGGTGCCGGAGGTAGCGAGTAGAGCGCATGTTGAGAGTATTTTACCTGTTATTGAAGAGGCTTTGGACCAGACAATAAAATCTCAAATCTCAAATCTCAAATCTCAAAATTATGGAATGAATCACTATGATAAATCTGGGAAGCTAAAAGCTAATAGCCCCAAAGGGGCCCCTCAATCATGGGGCTATAAGCTAGAGCCTGATTTGTTGTCGGAAGTATCCCATATTGCCGTTACAGTGGGGCCGGGCTTGATCGGTTCTTTATTGGTTGGTTTTAATACTGCAAAAGCTCTGGCCTATGCCTTGAATGTGCCAATAGTCCCCATCAATCATATCGAAGGACACATCTATTCTGCGTTTACGCAGAATAGAATAACCAATAATCAAGAACCAATAACCAAAAACCTACAAGCTAATCCGCCAGCTGGCGGACTAAAACCTAACAGCTTCCCCATCCTTGCTTTGACGGTGTCTGGTGGTCACACTTCCCTAACA
>CAYNIX010000063.1:0-5245 GCA_964397535.1 uncultured Candidatus Saccharibacteria bacterium
AGTAACGAGGAGATTAATGACCGGGTGTCCAAAATGATAGAGATTGTCGGACTCACCAAGAGAGCAAAAGCCTTGTCGGAGGAGCTATCGGGGGGTGAAAAACAGCGCGTATCTATTGCCAGAGCCTTAATTCATCAGCCAAAAATTTTAATTGCCGACGAACCTACCGGCAATCTTGATCCTGTTACCACATGGGAAATTATTGAATTATTATTTAAAATAAACCGCCAGGGCACGATTGTTTTACTCGCCACCCATGATAAAGAGGTAGTTGATGCCCTTCAGAGACGGGTTATTACCATGAGGGACGGTAAAATTGTAGGCGATGCCATGCATGGTAAATATATTCTTTAAATTCCTGAAATATAAAGAATATATTTACCATTAAATGGGTGTAAGAACACTGATATATGACGCGGTTTTAACATGGTCAAAGTCACCACAAAAACAGTGTTTAGGCCGTGTCCTGCCGTGGACTTACCATAAATCACGATGTTAACATCTTTTTTGAGGGTTTTAAAGACGGCTGCCATATCTTTGAGGCGAAATCAGGGCTTATCAATAGTCTCTACTTTGATTATGGTTATCACTCTAATCATCATATCGATATTTTTTACCATCAATATAGTGACCGGAAAAGTTACCAGAGCGCTTGAAGATAAGATTGACATAGCGGCCTATATTAAAGATGAGGCTAGCGAAGAACAGATAAATGCCCTGAAAAAAATGGTTTCAAATCGCAACGATGTGCTACAGGTAAAGTATATTTCAAAAGATGAGGCCTTGAGTATTTGGCAGGAGCGTTACAAGGATGATGAAGCGATTCGCAACGCGGTTACAAAAGATAGCAATCCCCTGCCTCGCTCACTGCAAATAAAAACTAAAACAGTCGAAGATTTAGAAGAGGTGGCAAAGATTCTGTCCGATCGAGACTATTCCGGTATTATTAGGGAGTTGTCTTATTCCAAAAATCGCGAAACCATTAACAGGCTGATTCGAATAACTTTCATGATCAAGTTGGCGGGTTGGTCATTGTCTGTTATTTTTGTGATAATATCAGTGCTTGTAATTTATAACACGATCAGACTGACGATTTTTGCCAGATCGAACGAAATTGAAATTATGCGTTTGGTAGGAGCCAGTGACTGGTATGTAAGGGGACCTTTTATAACCGAAGGAGTAATTTATGGAGTTGCCGCAACTGTAATCTCTTCGATATTGCTGTTTGCCACCTTCAGGGTTGGCCTACCCTATGTTAAACAATATTTGGGCGATTTTGATTTAGGCGGCGGCTATTTGGGCGTGAACGTATTGCTGGTTATACTGTTGCAACTTTTGGTCGGAATCATATTAGGCTTTGCTTGCTCATATTATGCAATTAAAAAATATCTCAAATAAATATATGAAATATACTGGTTTATCAAAAATTATAAGCACAAAAATTTCTAAATTTATCACGATATTGATAATTTTGGCAAACTTTTTGTCATTTTATAACTATGCCTATTATGCAAAAGCAGCCTCTATAAGCTCTTTGCAGCAACAACAATCGGCGGCAGCAGCTGCAGCGGCAGCAGCTAAAGCAGCGGCTGCACAAAAGGCCCAAGAAGCGGCGGCAATACAGGCACAAATAAATGAAATTAACAAACAAATTAATGAATCCCAAGCAGCTCTTTCGGAAACCAACAGGCAGATTGAAGAGACACAGGCTCTGATTGGTGATTTAAGTACGAAAATTTCAGAAGAAGAGGAGCACCTAAAACAGGAGCAGGGCAAACAGGATAAAATCATTGCTGCTTGGTATATGGAAGGTGACAGCTCGAGTCTTATAAACAATTTGGTAGGGTCAAGCTCGCTGTCTGAAGCAATAAATAAGGATGAATATTATGATTCAATCAGCCAGCAAATAAAATTAAGTATAGAAAAAATTAATGCTTTAAGAGCCGAATTAACTGCAAAAAAAATGGAAGCCGAAAGTAAAAAAGTTGAGTTAGTTTCTCTTCAGAAAGAGCAGGAAGCATATAATAACGTAATATTATCCCGAAAAAACCAACAAAATAGGTTGCTAAATGCTACGGTGGCTCAGAAAAAAAGCTATTTAGATGAAGTGTCGGAGCTGCAAAAAGAAATTAATCGTCTATCGGATGAAATATATGCCGAACGCCAAAGACTTGCCAGGAACAGCAGTGAAATATATATCAGTGGCTCGTCGGGATACCCATTTACATCTATTGATGAGCCGGATCCTTGGCTATTTTTGACACGCGAATGTACATCTTATGCTGCTTGGTACTGGAATGTAATTCTCGGCAAAAGATGGGTAAATACTAGGCCTGGTTCGGGAAGTGCTTGGAATTGGCCGGCATTGGCTTCTGACCAAGGTTATAGCGTGTCTTCGACTCCGGTGGTCGGAGCGATTATTAGTTGGCAAAAAACCGGTTCTATGCCATATGGACACGTGGCTATAGTTGAAAAAGTAAATGCCAACGGTACGATTGATCTTTCGGAATACAACTGGGTTAAATATTCTTATAGCTATAGAGCCAACGTTACGCCGGGTTATTATGGATCTTACAGCTATATTCATTAATCACCAATATCAAAGTAATTTGAATGACAAAAAACCAGAATCATAAAAACATATTCAAAACTTTTTTGTTTTCTTTGTTGATGCTTCTTGTGCTGGGAGGGGTTTTTTATACCGGAAATTATACAGGTCAGCGTGGTATTGATGTGGGGATTATTGTTACCCCAAAAGAGCTTAAAAATACCGATTCCGGAAAACCACAAGAAGTGGATTTTTCAACATTTTGGGAGGCTTGGAACAAACTAAACAAAAATTATGTAAGCGATCTTGATCCTCAAAATATGGTTTATGGAGCCATAGCCGGGCTACTTTTATCAACGGGTGATCCCTATACGGAATATTTGAAACCCAAAGATAATCAAAGGTTTAAAGATGATATTTCGGGAGAATTCGATGGAATAGGAGTGGAAATATCGTCAGTCAATAATATGCCCACGGTCGTTGCGCCGCTTTCAGGCTCCCCCGCCGAAGCAGCGGGTCTGAAGGCCAAAGATATCATAGTTGAGGTTGACGGCACAAAAACCAGTGAGATCGGCTTTGACGAGACCATAAATAGGATTCGCGGGGCTCAAGGTACGAAAGTGGTGCTAAAAATTTCGAGAGCTGGAAGTGACGATTTATTGGAATTTTCCATAGAGCGGAAAAACATCAAGGTAGATTCCGTAAGTTACGAAGTTAAAAATTATCAGGACAAAAAAATATTTTATATTAAAGTCAGGCAATTTGGGGACGATACCGAAGAATTATTCGAAAAAGCGGCAAATGCGGCCGTTGCATCCAAAGCTTCCGCGGTGGTTTTGGATTTAAGGAACAATCCCGGAGGATATTTGGATACGGCTGTAAATATGGCAAGCTACTTTTTAGACGGCGGTTTGGTGGTGAGTGAAATTGATAAAAATGGCACTAAAAAGGAATTTAAAACCAGCCGCAGTGCCATGCTCAAAGATATCAAAATGGCGGTTCTTGTAAATAACGGTTCTGCCAGCGCCTCTGAAATTGTGGCCGGGGCGCTTAAAGACAGGAACCGTGCTACGATAATTGGAGAACAAACTTTTGGCAAAGGTAGCGTGCAAATATTGGAAAATTTAAGTGATGGAAGCGCCGTAAAAATCACTATTGCCAAATGGCTCACCCCGAAGGGGAATCATATAGATAAAGTCGGAATCACTCCGGATATAGAAGTTTCCGATGAAGAAGATCAACCACTCAATAGAGCATATTCCGAGTTAAGCAAGTAAAAAAGCGAGGGAAAGGTGGCGGACAAAGACAGTGGCCAAATTACAGGCCAAAACAAGTCTACAAGCCCGTGGGATGATGATCTGGAAATAGACGAGAATGCGAGGGATAAAAATAACCCAGACGTTATCGGTTCGTTTGAGCCTGCCGAGTTACCGCAAAAACCGGTACCTTTTAACGTACCCGAAGAGGTTGTGGAAGAAAAAGTGGCAAAAACCATTCCGGCTGAAGAAGTTATGGGTAATTCCAAACCGGTACAGTATCAAAATCAGCAAAATATTGAAACCAAATCCGTAGCTCCTCAAAATAATATTGCTCCTAAACAAGAAAATTTTAATGGCAATGCGAGTCAAAATATAAATAATCTGAACCCTGGTAGGGATAATCTTTCACACACTCAAGCTCAAAATCCGGTGGTAAATGGCGGGGTGAATGAGTTGATTAAAGAAAAATCACAGGGTGACTTATTGGAAAATCAGCCGAAAGCTTGGTCTGCTCCCCAAAACTTACCTCCAAAGCCGGTCACGGAACCTCCGCGAAATGAATATACGCAATTAGAATACCAAGACCCTGTTTTGGCAGATTCACCCACAGCTTTTCCGCCGTTGACACCGCAAAAACAAATTTCTGAAGAAAAGGTAGTGAGTGATACTGGAGTAGAGACAGAAAATAATGCGGAAACCAGCGATGATCCTTTCGCCCAGCCATTCGTATTTAAGCCTGATAACCAAGATACATTAATTCAAAATCAAGCTAACGAAAACACTTTAGTTTCGGGAGTGAATGAAGGAGAAGGGTCGAGTGGAAATTTAAACCAAGTATCAAATTCGCAAGAAGTCGCAAGCAATATTTTAGATAAAGAATCACCGCCAAAAGCACCGGAAACACAAATGCCTAAAAAAACTTCATTATTTGGCAGATTTTTTACTAAAAAAACCAAACCTCAAAAAGTAGGATCGATGGTTCCAAACAGCTATCAGACTTTACCTGTCCGAAACCAAGCATTACCGGGGAGTTTACCTTTGAGCCAAGCTAAAAAAATGGGAGCGCTGAATAAATTATTTATTGCGGCGGGCTTTATTTTAATATTAGTCTCGACAGTTTATCTGACCGAAATGGGGTTGTTGTCTCTTGGTGTTGAGAAAATATATGGGATGGTAGCCCTAGAACAGCTTTGGGGAGGGCTACCGAAAAATCCGGACAAAGCGCTCTTTGTGGCGTTTACAGAACTTGGAGAAAGTCCGGAATTCAAATTTTCCGGTACTATAAATGCCACGGTTGATAAGACAAAGAATTCGCCGGCATCAAAACCTCTGATTTCGATGCTCAATCCTGTTTTGATTGATAAAGATACCCAGGTAGCATTGAGTCAGAACGCCAAGTTAACTCAATCTTATGAGTATTACGATTATTAAGGTACAA
>CAYNIX010000064.1:0-5097 GCA_964397535.1 uncultured Candidatus Saccharibacteria bacterium
TCTCCTTTACCACCTACGAGACCAACATCATTTTTACCAACCTCTTCAAACCAAACTATATTTTTTTTCATATATATTCACTATACAGATATTTGACAGTAAAATTCAACCTTATTTTATGGGTATTTTTAGTATGAGATATTTTGTATTACGTATTCTATGCAAATTCCTATTGACAGTATATTTTTACTATGCTATCATACTAGTTACCAATGAATTTTTTACATTCATAAAGGCACCATTGGACCAGGTATACGATCTGCTCCTAACAGCCTACTTTAAAAAATCCAAATATCAAAACTCAAAATCCAAAAGGGTTTTTTTGGATTTTTGTCAATTGAGCTTTGGGATTTGATTTTAGAACGGGCCTATAGCTCAATTGGCTTGAGCGTCGGATTTGCATTCCGAAGGTTAGGGGTTCGAGTCCCCTTAGGTCCACAAAGATCAGTTATTAGTATTTAGCTTCTAGCTATTAGAAACAATCTAATTGCTAAAAGCTAACAGCTAAAACTACGATGTTCTTTGACAATTTGGGATTGAAAATAACATTAAATCCAAGATACATGTCCTGTATCTTGGAACATCTTTTAACTAACATAAGAGATGGGAGAAAACTAAGTTAATGGTGGATGCCCAGGTAGTTTGAACCGAAGAAAGACGTGTGCTTAAGCACGATATCAACGATAAGTCCTTTAGCAGACATTATCAATCGTTGGTTTCTGAATGGGGAAACCCCAGTCGTTGTAATGCGACTGATCCCGACTTGTCGGGAGGGGAACCCGGTGAACTGAAACATCTAAGTAACCGGAGGAAAAGACATCAAACGAGATTCCGTCAGTAGCGGCGAGCGAACGCGGATGAGCCTAAACCCCGCCTTAGGGTGGGGTGTTGCAGGACCACAGTAGGGAGTATGTGTGATAAAAGAACAGCATGGAAAGGCTGGCCATAGAGAGTGAGAGCCTCGTATTTGAAATTATTCATACCCTGGTGGATTTCCTAAGTACCACGAGGCACGGCAAACCTTGTGGGAATCCGGGTCGGTCACGATCCAAGGCTAAACATTCAAACTAACCGATAGTGAACTAGTACCGTGAGGGAAAGGTGAAAAGTCCCCCGAAAGGGGCGTGAAATAGAACCTGAAACCATTAACTATCAAACAGACAGAGCCTCGTAAGGGGTAATGTCGTGCCTATTGAAGAATGAGTCAGCGAGTTATCGATATCTGCTTTATGCTTAATCCTGATTGATCGGGAGGAGGCAAAGCGAAAGCGAGTCCTAATAGGGCGAAATAATCGTAGATATCGGTTAACCCGAAACTGTGTGAGCTAACCATGAGCAGGGTGAAGTTCGCCGAAAGGCGAATGGAGGCCCGAACTCTTCGTCGGTGAAATGGCGTGAGATGACTTGTGGTTAGAGGTAATATGCCAATCGAACACAGAGATAGCTGGTTCTCCCCGAGATATATTTAGGTATAGCCTATTCAAGTACTTTGTGAGGTAAAGCGACTGGATAGTTTCTGGAGCCTTTGGCTTCATGGATTAACCAAACTCTGAATTCGCAAAGCTTATTGAATAGAGTCAGTCCCACTCGGATAAGCGAGCGTGGGCGAGAGGGAAACATCCCAGATTCCCGATTAAGGCTCCTAAATGACTTTTAAGTGGGAAAGGCCGTTTGTTTTCCAACACAGCAGGAAGGTTGGCTCAGAAGCAGCCATCCTTTAAAGAGTGCGTAACAGCTCACCTGAATAGTTCCCGACTTGTCGGGATTGGAAGACATGCGCCTAAAATGATTCGGAGCTCAAAAAGTCTGCCGAAATCGGAAATTCTTTGCCAATGGAACCTGGTCGGACAAGTTGGACCCTTTTTTGTGGTTTAGGCTTGCCGTCCGTGTTCCTTGGCAAAGAGTGGTAGGGGAGCATTCTTGTTGCAGTGAAGCTATTGGTGTAAACCGTGGTGGAGCGGCAAGAAGTGAGAATGCTGACATAAGTAGTGATTTCTCCCGATGAAAATTCGGGATGCCGAATACTCAAGGTTTCCTCAGCAACGTCAATCGACTGAGGGTTAGTCGGATCTAAGCGTTTGCCGTATCAGGCAATCGCGATGTACATGCTGTTAATATTCAGCTACTGTATATAACGCGTTATTACTATGGTTATGACGAAGTGTGTAATATCAGGCCTTCTATATGGGGGTTTAATCTGCAAGTACCAGACGCAAGTTTGGCGCAAACAGTGATGTCGAGTTTGCCGTAAGGCGGACAAGCTGGTTAATTCATGCTTCCGGGAAAAGTAACTTTAGGAGTTTTATATATAGCCGTACCGACATCCAACGCAGGTGAGTTGGTGGAGAACACCACGGCATTCGAGTAAGGACGATTCAAGGAACTCTGCATAAAAATCTGAGCGTAAGCTTTGCGAGATGCTCTGTCCCGCTTGATCGCGGGATTTCAACAAAAGATTATCAGGCAACTGTTTAACTAAAACACAGGTTCCTGCAAACCCCAAAAGGGGAAGTATAGGAGCTGATGCCTGTCCAGTACTGGTAAGTTAATCGTTGGGACTAAAGCATGGCGAGCAATCACCATTCACAGGTTCTGGCGCAAGCTCCAGTGAACGACAGCTCTAACCCTGAGAGTTCTAAGGTAGCGTAACCCCTTGTCGGGTAAGTTCCGACCCGCATGAAAGGTATAATGACTTGATAACTGTCTTGAATCGTTGCTCGACGAAGTTGAAATGGCTGTGAAGATGCGGCCTATCTGCACCTGGACAAAAAGACCCCGAGAGCTTTACTGAAACTAGACATTGGGGAGATGAAAGTAACTGTTGAGCGTAGGAGGGAGGGCTTGCCCGCCAATGAAACACCTCTCTTTGCTTTTATCTCACCTTATCTACTCCGTTTTGGAGTGGAGACAGTGTTTGGCGGTCAGTTTAACTGGGGCGGTTTCCTCCAAAATTGTAACGGAGGAGCGCAAAGGTAAGCTTATTCCGGATGGAAATCGGAATATAAGTGTATACGCATAAGCTGGCTTGACTGTGAGGATGACAGTCCGAACAGATGCGAAAGCAGGCGTAAGTGATCCCCCATCCCGAAGTGATTTCGGGAGGGGCTTAACGGATAAAAGCTACCTCGGGGATAACAGGCTGGTGACGCCCGAGAGTTCATATCGACGGCGTCGTTCGGCACCTCGATGTCGGCTCACCGCATCCTGGAGCTGTAGTCGGTTCCAAGGGTTGGGCTGTTCGCCCATTAAAGCGGTACGCGAGCTGGGTTCAGAACGTCGTGAGACAGTTCGGACTCTATCCGGTGCAGACGATTAGATTTTTGAGGGGAGTCTTCCACAGTACGAGAGGACCTGGAAGAGGAGATCCCTGGTGTACCAGTTGTCCCAAAAGGGCACCGCTGGGTAGCTAAATCTCCTACCGATAAGCACTGAACGCATATCAAGTGCGAAACGAACCCCAAGATAAGAAATCTGTATTAGATTACCAGAAGATTACTGGTTTAATAGGCGCTAGATGTAAGCTCTGTAAGGAGTTTAGTCGAGGCGTACTAAAATCAATCTCCCATCTCTTTCGTTGGTTAAATGTTTATTTTTAATTCCCCATAACAATTCTTCATGCGAATTTTAGGTATTGACCCTGGAGTAGAACGCACCGGTTTTGCCTTGTTTGATTCTACCACTGAAAAGCGTGCACTTTTTGTATTTTCAGGAATAATAAAAACTCCCAAATCATTCGTTCATGAAAAACGACTCTATCAAATACTTCTAAAAATCGAAGAAGTCATTAATCGATATAAACCTACCGTAATTGTGCTTGAAAAGTTGTTTATGTTTAAAAATCAAAAGACAGTTATCCAAGTTGCACAAGCACAAGGAGCTACTCTCATTTGTGGTGCAAAATATACTATTCCTGTTGTGTTCTTAACACCTCTTGAAATAAAAACAATAGTTACAGGATACGGTAGATCCGATAAACAAAGCGTTCAAAAAATGATGAAATTATCTTTGCAATTGCCAATCAAAAATAGACTTGATGATGAATGGGATGCTATTGCAACAGCTTATGCCTATTGTTGTATAAATACGTCATTTAAGTAGTTAGTTTGCTCCTACTTTTTCAATGATTTTTGAAGCGTACTGAGCTCCCAGTTCCATTGCTTCAGGAACAGTTTTTTGTTTTAATATACCGGATAGAAATCCAGCGGTAAAGCCATCACCTGCTCCCGTCGTGTCAACAACCTTCGATGGAACGACAGCTTTAACATGAACAACTTTATCACCTACATAACCATAACTTCCCTTTTTGCCATCGGTTATGATGAGTGTCATATCGTAGTCTGCATGGATATATTTCCTAATATCTTTTTTAAAATCAACAGCTTCATAACTGTGTTTTGTAAGTTCGCAAAATTCATGCGCATTTAATATTAGGTAGTTTGCCTTTGTAATAAGCGGTAATATTTGATGAAACGGTCTTCGACAATCTTTAATTCCAAAATTTAAGGCAATTTTGATATCATGCTGTTTTAAAAAAGAAAGAACATGGATACGTTCTTCCAGTGGAACACGCGGTAGATTAGACATATACACAAGTCCTGTTTTTGTTAAATGATTAAGATCTTCTTTTGATTCGAATATATGTTCATGGGGTGTTTCATAATTAATGATAGTCCGTTCACCTGATGGAGAGAGTAAAATACTAGAAATCTTCATATAATTGTCCTTGTGTACACAAAATTCATCTGATATTGAATGATCATGCAAATGTTTTTTTATAATATCCTTGAATTGATTATTCCCGATTGCGCCGATAATTGCAGATTTAAATCCGTGTCTACTTACTCCAATTGCTACATTTGCGCCCCCACCGCCTAATGTTTCGTAAAAATAATCAGTAAGATATTTTCCACCTATAGCAAGGGTAAAACGATCTCTTGTTTTTGTAAGAGTTTCTCCCTGAAAGTAAAAATCTATACTGATATTCCCGATTGCGATTAAATCAATCATACGATATTTCAAATTATAACTGTTTCTTTGTTACAATTACTACATGTTATATTACGTTTGTGGTGAAAATACCATTTTATCCCGTGATCA
>CAYNIX010000065.1:0-5023 GCA_964397535.1 uncultured Candidatus Saccharibacteria bacterium
TATATCTAACAAGCGATTTAAAAACTGGCGATAAAGACGAATATGGAAGAATTTTGCGATATGTTTTTTTGCCTGATTACGGTTTAGTGAATGCCAGATTGATAGGTGAGGGTTATGCTTTTAATTTTATTTATAGCGAATTTTCTTTTATGAAATATTTTTCTGATTTGGAACAAGCAACTAAAAAAGCCAAAATTGGCTTATGGGGGAAATGCGATTATTAATAATAAAAATATAGAATAAAAAAATATAAGAATATGGAATTTAATATACCAGTAGAGCAAAATCAAAAATTAGGATTATTGATTGAAAAAATAAAAAATGATTTGGAATTGCAGAATCTTTGGAGAATGTGCAATGTTAATGTTATTGGAAGAATGAAAATAAATGACCACGGTCCAATTCATGTAAAAATTGTTGCTAACTCAGCGTTGCGAATTTTGCGTATTTTAATGGAAAAAGGAATAAAGCCTAATATTATTTCCGAGTATGAAATGGAAAAAGATGATGCAGAATTGATTGTTGTTTTAGGCGCGGTTTTGCATGACATTGGCCATGTAATTCATCGCGCGAAACATGAGCAAACCGGATTGATAATTGCTCAGCCGATAATTAAAAGATTGTTAAATGGAATTTATCAAGACGAAACCAAAGAACAAATTATTGGAAATGAGGTAATGCATATAATTTTTTCTCATGAACCTAATGTGACGCCTTTTACAATTGAAGCTGGAGTGGTAAAAGTTGCAGATGCTTTAGACATGGAAAAGGGAAGAGGCAGAATACCTTATGAAATTGGAAGCGTGAGCATTCATTCTGTTTCAGTTATGGCTGTGCAGGAGGTTGAAATAAATAGAGGGCAGGAAGGAGAAAGGCCTTTGAGAATTGCTATTAAGATGAGTGATAATGCCGGAATATTCCAAATAGATGATTTGCTTAGAGACAAAGTTGAGACATCGGGTATAGAAGGATTATTGGTTGTTGATGCGATAATGGTCAAAGATGGGAAAGAATCTTTAATAAAAGAATTTCAATTATAATCGCTTTGCAATAATGCATAAAAAAATCCCTGTTTTTCTCAGGGATTTTTTTATGCATTATATTTGTTAAACTCTCTCGCTATATTTTCCTAATTCAGTGTTTATTCTGATTGTGTCTCCTTCATTTATAAAATCTGGAACAATTATTTCGAGTCCTGTTTCCATTGTTACTGTTTTTGTGGCTGACCCTGCTGTGTTTCCTTTCATTGATGGCGGAGCCATGACAACTTTAAGGTTTACTTTTTTAGGCAATATGATTGTTAAACATTGGCCTTCGGCAAACATCATTTCTAATTCAGTATTTTCTTTTAAGTAAGGCATTTTGTCAGACAGAGTTTCCAAAGGAAGGCTGATTCTTTCTTTTTTTTCTCCTACTGAGAAAACGGCATTTTTTCTGTCTTTGTATAAAAATACGGCGTCTCTTTTGTCGTATTCCACATCTTGGAATTCTTCTCCTGATTTATATGTTTGTTCCATTGTGCGGCCGTCTTTAAGGTTCTTTAATCTGGTTCTTGTGAAAGCCGATCCTTTTCCAGGATTAACGAATTGGCATTCTGTTATTTCCCAATAATTGCCGTCGATTTTTAATATTGTGCCTTTTTCAAAATCTGCTGTAGTTATCATAGTAATTTTGTTTATTATATTGTAATTTAAACAAAAAAATGCCCTAAAATCAAGGGGGAATTTTTCTTGACAAAATCTAAATATTATGATATATATAAAATATAACAATATCTGTTAAACCCTGTCCAAATACCCCGCAATCAGCGGTTGGGACAAGGTAAAACAGATAGTAGCACGTTATAAATTAAGGAGGATGACGATGAAAACATCGATCACCCAAATCACCGCAGGTCAGCAGAAGCAGTACAAGAGGTTCGTCGAGGACGCCGGAGACAAGGCTCTCACGGATGTCCAGCTCGACAAGGATGGGCTTCAGAAGCTCATCGAGAACGGCGACGAGTTCCAGTCGCGCATCGTGACGGCCATCCGTGAGCTCTCCGTGAGCAATCAGTTCGCGGACGAGGAGGTCAGCTCCAGCTACACGTACCCCAACGGCTACAAGGTCAAGGGGATCGCGGAGCAGGTCGCGACCTTGCGTCAGCTCTTCCCAGAGCTCAAGGACGCCACGTTCGACGAGAGCATCGCCAGTCGGCCGCTTCCCCCGAACGCCGAAGGGTGGTTCGCCATCCCGAGGTGGGAGAAGCTCGGTTCGAGCTACGGTGAGGTCGTCGACAAGGTGCTCACGACCATCAAGTCCAAGCGGGCGTTCTACAACTACCGCGAAGGACAGACCGGTCCGGAGTACCTGCGCCAGCACGCCAAGACGGTGAAGGCGTTCCAGAAGCTCGGCGACGAGCAGAAGGGACACGACATCCTGATCGTCCCGTGCCAGTTCGGTCTCCGTCACCGCGGCCGCTCGGTTCGCCGGGCCCGTGAGGTGATGAATGCCGTCGAGTTCGGTCTCGGTGCGTTCGCTGTGGGGTGCATGATCCTGACCCACCCGGAACGGGAGGTCAAGTGGGAACAGCTCCACGTCGACTGCGCTGGGGACGAGTTCTCTCCGGACGCCGGTGGCGACTTCTCGGACGCGCCGATCTTCGACTTCGGCGACGGCCGGGTCGAGTTCTGCGCCGGCTGGTTCGACGTTGCCAGCGAGCTCTATGGCTCCGCGTCGGCCTTCCTCCCTTCAGATCTTTTGTAACAAACAGTAATCCTAAAGCAGGAGAGAATTCTCTCCTGCTTTTTTGTTTTGGTATTGTTATTTGACCAAAAAAGAAGATTGGTTAAGGAAATTGATTATTATTGTATGATTGACAAAACACTACATTAATTCTATATTGCATTAGAACAAAGCATTAGAACAAAATCGGTCCGCCTGGCCACAAGAAGGTGAGTTCTTTTACAAGGAGAAGGAGATATATGTCAGCAGACAGAAAGAACGAAAAGAAAATGAGTAAGCTATATAAAAAGCTTACACAGGGGATGACAGAAGAGGAGTTAAGGGCATTTGAAATTGAAAAACGGAGCGATTCGTTTGTAATAAAAATCAATAAAATGCCTGCTGGTCCTGCTCCAGAATGGGTCAGAAAAAATTGGATTGGGCTCGTGATGCCAGCAAGCGAATTATTTTATCCTTGTGCCTTTTCTTTTTTTTCTACTCCTGTATGCGTATGGGGAGACGAATCAAAAAAAGATAAAGGCAAAAAAATATTTCTTGTTAAAACACAGGAAGCGCTTGATACGCTTGCTACTCATTCTACAAAGGCTGTACAATGGTTTAAAGATAATCTGCCAGCGGAAGGTGATTTGCTTGGTTTTGTAGAAGATGGCGTTGAGGTATTAAGCAAGGTTGAAGATGAAGTTCCTGGTTTACTTCCTTTGTCATGGAAAATTGCGGGGGAATACGAAATTACTACTGGCGGCAAAGAAACAACAGATGATTTGGCAAAACAATGGATGAAAGTTGTTGGCGCTAATAAGGGTTATATTGATTCTCGGATTAATCAGAAAGATTTTCCGATTGATACGGCACTGCCAACTGTAACACGCAAAATTTTCTTAGTTGAATTTAGCAGACCGGTTGCGCCATTGAGAGTGCGCAGAAAAGCTAAAGAGCTCGGCTGGTCTTATCTGAACGCAGAAGAATATTTACGTTTTGCGATTAAATATCCAGATATTGAAGCCATAGCCATTCAAAATAAAACTTTATATGATTTTTCGGGTCATCCAGCTATTCCCAGCACTGGTTATATTCGACGGGAGAAGCGGTTACTTGAATTGGGTTGGTATACTCACGGGAACCATTTTCTTTTTGTCCATTCTTAATAGGATTTTCATTAAAGCCTTACGTAAATTGTAAGGCTTTTTTATTTTTATAAATCAAATAAATCTTTATCCGGCCTTTCGACCAGCTCAGGGCTGCGATAAAGATTTATTCAAAGAATAAATCTTTATCTGTCCTTGACAGGCTCAGGACGGATAGCGATTTAAGGGAAAAACAAATCGCTATTCGGAAAAGGCAATAAGTCGTTTATATCTTTAACATCAAGTAAAAGCATTTGCAATCTGTCTACGCCAATAGCAATGCCCGAAGAATCCGGCACGCCCATTTTAAGAGCTTTGATAAATTCCATATCAATAGGCAGAACTTCTTTGCCTAAGTCTTTTTTCATTTTTTGCTCATCTTGCAATCTTTTTAATTGCTCATCTCCATCAACTAATTCGGAAAAGCAATTTCCAATTTCAATTCCACCGATATAATATTCAAATCTTTCTGCATACCATGGATCGTGTTTGCAGGGTTTAGATAAAGCAGCTTGAGGCAGAGGATATTCGCACAAAATTAAAGGTTTATCTTTGGGGAAATTAGGTTCAACTTCATTTAAAAATATCAAATAAAAAACATCGTCCCAAGTGGCATTGTCTGCCACTTTATATCCCTTGGCAATTGCAGTCTTTTTAATTTGTTCCAATTCTTTGTTTTCGCTTAAATCAAATCCCGCATATTTTTGGCAAGCTTCTCTGACTGTCATTCTTTGCCAAGGCTTGGCTAATTCAATTTCTTGGCCTTGGTATTTAATTTTGGTTGTGCCCACGCCGTCCAGCTCCGCAGGACAGGCGGGCGAGGCATGCAATTTTTTAGCCAAGTAAATTGCCAAATCTTCTACGTCTTCCATAATGGCTCTGTAATCAGCATTGGCGCGATACCATTCCAAAATAGTAAATTCTATATTATGCGTTCCGCCAAAACTCTCGCCTCCGCGGAAAGCCGAAGCCATATTGTAAATTTTTTCAAACCCAGCTGATAACATCTTTTTCATTGAGTATTCCGGAGATGTGGAAAGATAACCTCTGTATTTATTTCTTTTTTCATCGTATAAATCCAAGCCAATTTGCTCCAAATATGGCTCCATGCCCGGGCAGGCTAAAAGCAGGGGGCACTGGATTTCATAGAATCCTTGGTTATCAAAAAACTCCCT
>CAYNIX010000066.1:0-4977 GCA_964397535.1 uncultured Candidatus Saccharibacteria bacterium
AAATAAGGAATATTATTTTTTCGACAGAAACTCGCCGCCAGAATTTTGCCTTCAACCCCGCGCGTCCCGAAGCCTCCGGGAACAATAATGCCGTCATAAGATTTTAACTCCTCAAGCTTTTCGGGGTGATCCTCGTAATGATCCGCAGACAGCCAAACAATTTCGGGACAGATTTCTTGCGACCATGAAGCATGTTTTACCGCTTCTATAACTGAAATATAAGCATCGGAAAGCACAAAATCGCCGGTCGTAAAATATTTGCCGACAATGCCGATTTTAACTTTTTGTTCTTTACAATTGCGGGCTTTTTCGGCTAATGCTTGCCATTTTTGCAATCGCGATGGACGCTTCTTGATGCCAAAATGCTCAAGAATTTTATTGCCAAAATCCTCTTTTTCAAAATTTAGAGGTATTTCGTAGATTGATTTGATATCGGGAGCAGAAACTGCATTGCTTGGTTTGATGTTGCAAAATACGGCCAACTTTTCACGGCGGCGTTCATCGATGGGGGTTTCCGCCCGGCAAAGTATAAAATCGGCATGCAGGCCGGCGGAGTTTAGCGCCCTCACCGCCATTTGTGTCGGCTTAGTTTTCATCTCGCCAATTGTTGAGGGCACCGGCAAGTATGAGACCATCACGATAGCCACCTCGTGGGGTTGCTTCATTTTAAGCATGCGGATGGCCTCTAAGAATAGAATATTTTCATATTCACCTACCGTTCCGCCGATTTCCACAATGGTAAAATCGCTTTTGTGGAGTTTGGAAGCCACGTCAATTCGCCTAAGTATCTCCTCGGGTATATGAGGCACTACTTGGACGCATTTGCCCTCATATTCCAAATTTCTTTCCCGATGAATAACCGATTCATACACTCTGCCGGTTGTCATGTAATTTTCACGGCTCAAATCTTCCCCCAAAAAGCGTTCGTAGTTTCCCATGTCCTGATCGGTTTCGTCCCCATCAAGAGTGACAAAAACTTCGCCATGTTCGGTCGGGTTCATGGTGCCGGCATCAACGTTGATATACGGATCAGCTTTGACAGCCGTCACCCCAAACCCCTTGCTTTTTAAAATTGTTCCGATGCTGGCGGCCGCCACTCCCTTGCCGACCCCGCTCATAACTCCGCCAACCACGAAAATGTATTTAGTTGCCATGAAACCTCCGTAAAATAAACAAAAAACTCCTTTTTGAAATTATAAGGGGTTTTTTTTGAGAATACTATTTAGTTTATCTATAATGATTGTAGCATAAGAATTTTAAATTGCTTTTTTAAAAGATACCCACAGCCCAAAAAATGAATGCAGATTTAAAAAAAATCTATATATCTAGGCTTAGACGAGCGAAATTTATCTCGACCCTCCTAATACGACTGCCTTTTTGCCGTGCCGTAATTCTTAACGGTTCTATGGCTAGCGGTAAAATAAAACACACAAGCGATATTGATCTGTTGATTATTGCTAAAAGCGGGCACATCTTCACCTGCCGGTTTTTTTGCACCGCTTTGCTATTTATACTGGGGCAAAAAAGATCACCTGACGAAAATAAACCTCATAGGGGCAAAATTTGCACCAATTATTATTTAACAACACAATTCCTTATAATTCCTCACAATAGAAGCGAAGAAATAAATCGATATTGCGCTGAAAATTATTCCCGTTCAATACTGCTTTGCGGTGATAAAAAATTGTTTGATAAATTTATTAAAATGAATGAGATGTGGATGAAAAAATATAATGTAAATACATCCACAGATTTTGTCCACAGATATTCGCAGATAAAGGTGAAGAAAAAAACAAAAAATATATCCAATATGCTAAGAAGCCCCGAAGGGGCCACTCAATCCCGCCAGGGCTACAGTCTGAAGCCTAAATTTATCGAAAAAATTTTAAATGGTAGATTTGGTAATAGAGTCGAACAACGGCTTAAAAAAATTCAGATTAATATGATCAATCGTGATCCAAGAGTAAAAATCTACCCCGATTTTATCGTGGCAAATGACCGAGAATTACGATTTCACCCACCAAAAAAAGGTTCTAGTTGTTAGGTTATAGGTTATAGCCCCCGTAGGGGGGTCTCTTTGGGAATATGCTAATTTATAGAGGACTGATATAAATTAGGTCTCTAATTCTGTATTCTGTGTTCTGTATTCCGTATTATGTTTTATACTTCATACCTGATACTTAATACCTGATACTCCTCTTTTGAACTTTATAAACTTTCCCCCCGTGTTTCCAAACCGTGTTCGGCCGTGTAGTTACCCCCTACCTTCGTCATCCGTGTTCCGCCGATTGGCGGATCCGTGTAGTTACGTTTTTCTTGTCCTGCCAAAATCTTAAAAGCTCTGCGCCGATAAATATTAAGATTATGGCAAAAATTACCGCCAAGGTTTCCGCCATATTTAAGTACTCCACTCCGAAATGCGCATTAATGCCGGGCAGAAAAACCACCACTTGAAGCAATACCGAAATGATGATGGCAAAATTCAAATAAAGGTTGCCAAAAAAGCCTCTTACATTCTGCCAAATGCGCTGCTTAGCCCGAATAGATAACACAATTGGCATCTGAGATAGCACCACGGTCAAAAACACAATTGTCCTGGCATGAGCGATAGACTGGTGCAAACCCCATATATATAAAGGATATGTCACAAGAAGGCAGATGATACCGATGTATAGCGCATAAAGCAGAGACTTCTTAATGGAATTGTTTTTCTCGCTTCGTGGAGCGGTATTTAAGACATGCATGTTGGGTTTCTCAAAAGCAAGAGCTATAGCGGGCAGAGAATCGGTAATTAAATTCACCCACAATATTTGAATGGCAATCATGGGTGTTGGCAAGATAAATACAAAAGATAAAATTATCATAAGTGCTTCATAAAAATTAGTTCCAAGCAAAAAGACCAAAACGTTGCGGACATTGTCAAAAATGGTACGCCCGTAAATAATGGCGCTGATGATAGTTGCATAATTATCATCGGAAAGCACAATATCTGAAGCTTCCCTGGCCACGTCCGTACCTCTTTTGCCCATGGCGATCCCGACTGTGGCGGCTTTTAGGGCCGGAGCATCATTGACCCCATCTCCGGTAACTGCTACCACATAGCCGTACTTTTCGAGCGTTTCAACAATTTTCAGCTTATCGGCCGGCGTAACCCTGGCAAAAATTTTGGCGGTTTTTAGGCGTTTACCCAAAGCTTTTTCGCTTAAACGGCCAAACTCCTCCTCGCCAATTACTTCGTCTTTTTCAACCTGCCAGCCAATTTTTTGAGCAATATAAAGAGCGGTTTCGGGATGATCACCGGTAATTATGATGGGGCGGATGCCGGCCGATATGGTGCGATTCAACGCCTCCATCACTCCGGGAACTGGTGTGTCGGCAAAAGCCAGTAGCGCCATAAAAGTTAAATTCTTAAGATCTGAAATCGATCTTGATCCGACCTCTTTTGAGGCAACCCCGATAACCCTAAAACCCATACTACTCAAACGGTGAGCTTCGGCTAAAACATTTTTTCTCTGGCGCTCGCTTAAGTGGCAAAAGCTCAAAATTTTTTCCGGCGCCCCTTTGGCAATCACCGATTTACCACTCCCCTCCGCCACTGTAACAGAGTTAAATTTACTATCCGAGCTAAATGGGATCTCTGATAATTTCTCTTTCTTGCGAGCGGCTTTTAAGCCGCTAGGCTTTACCTCCGCAAGAAAATTGGCTAAGGCTACCTCCAAAGGATCACCGACAAATTCTTCAAATTTTCCACCGGACACGTGTGAAGCAATCATTGCATATTCCGGCGCCAAAAGAAGTTCGCCCTTAATATTTTCCACCTTCTCCTCAAACAGTTCACCGTCTCTTAAATATGCGATTCTGTCTAAGCTTAGTTCATTTTTGGTAATGGTGCCGGTTTTATCGGTGGCAATAATATTGACTCGGCCCAAAGCCTCGATTACATTCATTTTACGCACAATCGCTTTATGGCGAACCATGCCCATCACGCCCACTGCTAAAGCCAGGGTGGTGGCGGTTGGTAAGCCCTCCGGTACGCATCCCACAAGCAGTGCAATAACAAAAGCGGTAATCTCAAGTACATACCAGCCCTGCATGAGGCCGATGATAAAAATAGCCACCGACACAAATATGGCTGCGGTTGAAAATATTCTGCCGATATACAAAATACTTTGTTCCAGAGGTGATTTTTCCTCTTTGCCACTCATGAGCCTGGCAATATTACCGATTTGGCTGTCCATACCGGTACAAACTACAATCCCCCTACCTCTGCCGGCTACAACCGAAGTGCCGCTGAAAGCCATATTTTTTCGATCGCCAAGCGGTGTATCAATAGCCAACTCGCCAATATGTTTGGAGGTGGGTACGGATTCGCCGGTTAGAGCCGCTTCAGAGACTCTTAAACCCTCTTCTTCAATGAGGCGTAAATCCGCCGGCACCCTGTCTCCCTCGGCCAAAACCACCACGTCGCCAACAACAATATCCTCGGTATTAGCCTCGTAAATTTTACTGTCTCTAATAACCTGGCACTTGTAGGCAAACCCCCGTTTTAGAGCCGCAAGCGAACGCTCGGCTTTAAATTCCTGATAAAATCCTACCAGCACATTCAAAAAAACGATAACCAAAAGCACCACTCCTTCAAAAATACCCTTGGTAAAAAAGGAAATAAGGGCGGCAATCACAAGCAATATTACAAAAAAATTGCCAAACTGCCGTAAAAGCACACCAAAAGGAGTAGTCTTTTTGACCTCGTTTAGTGTGTTAGTACCCAGGGTTTTTAGCCGTTTCTTAACCTCGGCCTCACTAAGCCCGCGGCTAGGAACCACATTAAAATGACGCTCCACCTGCGCCACACTCCACTGGTGATAAGCGTATTGCTTCATTACTTTTATTGTACCAATAAAAGTTCCTTACGAAAATACCAATCTAGCGAAAGTACGAAAATACGAATATTTATTGAGACCACGCTTTATCGTGCTA
>CAYNIX010000067.1:0-4834 GCA_964397535.1 uncultured Candidatus Saccharibacteria bacterium
CCCTTCGAGCAGCTTGCAGCTGATAGCTGATAGCTAAATATATTATAGCTAAAAACAACATAAAACCCACAACACCAAGTTCTGCAAAAACCTCTAGGTATTGATTGTTCACGGTCTGCATCTCCCCTACCTCTCGTAGATTTCGATACTGTGGTAGAGCACCAAAAGCACCTAAACCTACACCAAGTAAAAAATGGTTATTTATTGATTCTTTAGCATTATTTACGGCCACTGTCCGATTTTTAAGCCGCTCTATCTCATTGCTCGGCGCAAGATCAGAGGCACGGCTAGCATGATTAAAAAAGGTCTTGATTCCCCCGCCTCCGGCCACCAAATATATTAGAGTAAATGATATCACTAAAGCCATAATAAATGTTCCAAGAATTTTTAAAACAAAATATTGGGTGATTTTTTTGTAATAAAATCCCGTAGCTAAATAAACCAGCGAACCGATGGCTAGTCCCAAATACGCCCCCCTCGACAGCGCTAATATAAATACAATCAATATTATTGTCAGTTTCCAATATCCTTTATTCCTCATTCTTAATTCATTATTCAATAAAAATGTTGCGATGATAAGATAGTCAGCCAGATACAGAGGTTCCAAAAAGGTACCTTGAGGCCTTGCGAATCCAAAGACACGGCTAGAGTAGATTTCGCGTAAAAATACAGCTTGATAACCTAAAAGTGGCTCTAGCAGCAGTTGAATAATGGCAAATATTGATACCGCAATACCACTCCAAATAAAGATTTGGCTGATTTTTTGCCGAATTTTCTCGTTAATCAATCGTCTAAAAATTATAAAAACTAAAACTAAAAAAGTAAGTAAGGTTGATAATACCAGGGTGCGCTTGCCATCTAGAGACCAGATACTGGAGAAATACGACCAAGCTACAAAAATTAGTAGTAAATATTCCTCCGCTGCAATTTTTTTTATAAAATCACGCACAAAAATTGGATTTACTTGACCATTTTTAAATCGAGCAATTAAGGAATATATATGTCTCAATAAATACCAGCCGATAAAAATTACCGCTAGTAGATACGCCGGTTTAATCGTAAATCCAGCCACCTCAAAAGTTAGCAACCTCTCGAAAGGAAGTAGCAATACAATGATACTAATTGGATAAAATTGACTTGACATTTGTGATAATTATATATATAATGTGATTATAGAAATCGGGTAGGATGCCAATTGTTTGGCTTAGGGCCAGCTTTAAGTATCCCCCGGTTTTTTGTTTTGTTTCAAAATTTCTATGATATCATTAGCGGTTTGTTTGGTTATGTGTGCATTCCTAATATTAATATAATTTTTATAGGCAATGATATGAGCTCTAGACTTCTTGCCAATTTGGCCTGTGTAGAAGCGATAATTGTAACTGATACCATGCTCACTTAATAGTTCTCTGATTTTGTTACTGATAAACTTCTCATAACCGGGATATTCCCTGTCTATTACTATCGATATTCCATTCGTCACTGAATCATTAATAAGTAGATATATTAGAACAGAAAAAGTAAGCACACTAAACAATCGTATTTTTCCAATCTTCTTGAAATAGCTATGAAGTAATCTCTTCTCCTTCGCTGATATAAAAATTGAGCCGCTTTTTCCATTTGAAAAAGCCACTACGGTGTGGACTTTAGTATTTTCGAGTTTTCCACTTTGGTCAATTTCAATTCTCACTCTACTAATTTAGCAAAAAAAGCCAGTTCTAGCTAGAATACAGGATTAAGAATCAAGAATACAGCCGGGCAAGAAATAGAATGTAATATCCAAAATAATCTTAATTCTGTATCCTTAATTCTGATTTATGCTATAATATATCTGTAAACAAAGTGAGGATGCATGGAGGAGCCGCGCCACAAATTTTTCAGAGGAACGGTGGGGGTGGTTTTTGTGTTGGTGATAGCCATAATTTTAGGTGTTCTTTACATCTACTACTTCAAAACCGATAGTTCCAAAAACATTGACGACAACTACAATTCGGCCGAACAAAACAGCGACAATACGGACACAGGCAATTACAATACCACCGAGCCCTCCGATTCCGATAATACAAGCACTCAAGGAAACACACCGACTCAACCCAACAATTCAGATAAAAATTCCCCTGCTGATTCCAACAGCTTTGATGCTTCCCTGCCCGACAATTCCGACAATGTTTCAACTTACGATGATGTGCAGAGTAGTAATTTTGATGAAAGAAATTAATTTAAAAAAAATTATTTCATTTTTTTTGATTGCTTTTTTTGCTGTCTATTTTTTTTGTGATGCAGATTTAGCACACGCCGATCAGTACGACGATTTTATATCCGCAGGCCAGCAACATAATATTATATCCAATGAGCATTTTTTGGATATTAATTCCATGACCGCAAGCCAAGTCCAGGATTTTTTGGTTAGTAAGGGTTCATGGATAAAAGATTACGTCGATAACTCCGAAGCGGGACGAGGGCGAAGCGCGGCTCAAATAATTTGGGACGCAGCTCACGGAAAATATGAGGCCGGGGGTACATGGAACGGTATCACAATTGATGAGAATACCGGCACTGTCAGTCCTAAAGTTATTTTAGTTTTTTTGCAAAAAGAGCAAAGTTTGGTTTCAAGAACCACTTATAATGAATGGGCCATGATAGCCTCCATGGGTTATAACTGTTTCGCCGGAGTCAGCGGAGACTACAATGACAATAATTGCAAAGATATTTACGAAGGCTTTACCAAGCAGGTAGAAAACGGATCCTGGCAATTGCGTTACAACTATGAAGCTGCCGCCAAAGACGCGGCATGGTGGGCGGCTACTTACCCGGGACAAACCCGCTACATGGTGGGAGATACAATTACAGCGGGTACGTCGCGCACGCCTCCTGACAGCTACCAGGTTACTCTTTCCAATCGTGCAACAGCATCCTGTTATCGCTACACACCATATGTTTTTTATGGTAATTATAATGTCTGGAACTTATTTTATAATTTATATTTCCCCGGTTCAGTCGCTTCTCCTATCGGAACAAACGACATTGGTGATTATAACTTGGCAACATACAACAGTTTCGTCGGTTTAAGCGGAGGTAAAGTGAGCAGCTGCCGCGCATATTTAGACTCCGATCTGTTAGCTGATATCGGTTCAGAAAGTTGGGGTCTTAATAGAAATTATGATATTGGGGAACATGTCTTTTACATTCAATACAAAGATACCGAAGGGGCGGTATTGGGACAGAAAAGAATTTATATCAAAAGGCACAAGTTAGCCGATATTACTTTTGATGGAATCATAGATATTTCCGACTTGGCAATTTTTGCAGAAAATTGGGGACAATCAAGCCCTGCAGAAAGGATGGCGGATTTTAACGCAGATAATATTGTTGATATCACCGACTTGGCAATTTTTGCAGATAGCTGGGGAAAATAGTATGAATTAATTTCTAATTGACCTAAATGATCTAAATAATTACAAATTAAAAATCCTAAACCTTAAATTTTAAATCCTAATGAAATTCAAATTAAATAAAATCAAAAATTACAAAAGAACTGGGGTAAATTTGATATTAATGGGTATGTTTAAAAATTTGAATTTTGAGTTTCTAGGTTTGTTTAGAGTTTAGGATTTAGAGTTAAGAGTTTCTATATATTATTTAGATCAATTAGGAATTAGAGCAATTAGAGTAATTAAAAAGAGGAACCATATGCTGAAAAAATTTACTGCTTCAATATTTCTTGCAGTACTACTGGCAACCGCATTGCCATATTCTGCCTTCGCTGCGGCCGGTATCTTTCCCTCCGGGGGAGGGACTAAAACAGTTGGCCAAACGTTCACGGTAACAATTACCGCAAGCGGAGCTGAATTTAACGCATTCCAAGGTACGATTTCTGTTAGCGGCCCTTTGAGTGTTAGCTCCATAACGGCAGGTAGTGCCGACACCTGGATGAGCAGGCCTTCGGTCGGCGGAACTTTTTCCGGAGCTCTTTTGGGCCGAAAAGCCACTTCGCTAACCATTGCCACTCTAAAAGTCAAGGGAACTTCAGTTGGCAAGGGTGCCGTAACGGTATCCGGAGTGACTTTAAAAAATGGTGCTACCACGGTCTCAAATAGCGGTGGAAGCACTTCTATTACGATTCAAAAAGCCCCGGATTTACCTGGTGGCGTTACCGTCGCCTCTTCAAGCCATCCCGATCAAAATGAAGCCTATGAGGCAACTACCATTGCTCTTTCGTGGGAAAAAGCAAGCGGGGTAGACGGTTTTTCCTATCTGCTTGATCAAGCCGAAGGAACCATGCCCGAAGCAAAAATTACTGATGCAGGAACGAGTGTAACATATGAAAACCAAGCAATCGGAGTCTATTATTTTCACATTCGTGCCCACAAACCGGATGGTTGGGGTGGTACGACTCATTTTAAAGTAACTATCAAGGAACCTGATCCGAAAATTAATGAGACATTGAATAAACCGAGCAACATCGAAATTAGGCGTGCTGACAGTGCAATAAATGATATAGAAAAAGGCGAATTGACCGGAGTAGTTATCAGCGGAGTAACAGAAGCCGGCTACATGGCGAATATTAAATTGGATCCCTCACCAACTATTCCTGAAGGCAAAGTTTTATCTGCTAAAGCAAATTCCGACGGAACCTTTTCTATGGTAATTGATTTTCCGCTTAAAGCCGGCTATTATAAGCTCACCGTACAAGGACAGCAAGAAAAAGTCCTAACGCCATTAAGCGACATGATTGCATTTGAGATTTCCCTTAAAGAGGGAGGAAATATTAATTTTGTCACCAGCGATGATATTCTTCCCCCTAGTTTTGAGCCTGAAGTTAAGGGTTCTTTTCTTA
>CAYNIX010000068.1:0-4763 GCA_964397535.1 uncultured Candidatus Saccharibacteria bacterium
GTACGGACACAATCCAGTTGCGGGGAACATCGAGCAACACGATACCGGTTACCCTCACCCTGGGGTTGACTCTGGAGAATCTGGACGCCAGCCAGACGGCGACAAGCAAACTAAACCTGACCGGCAATGCTCTCGCCAACACACTCACCGGTAACGCTGCGGACAACATCATCAATGGCGGTGCGGGAGCGGATACCCTGATAGGCGATGCGGGCAATGATACACTAATCGGTGGTGCGGGCAGCGACACAATGACGGGAGATTCGGGAGACGATATCTTCCGTTTTAACACCGCACTAAATTCATCTACGAACATCGATACAATTACCGATTTCGATATAATAGACGATATTATTCAGCTTGAAAATGCTATTTTCACGAAGCTGACAACAACAGGAGGATTAGCTGCGGACTACTTCAAATCTGGCAGTGGAGTTGTCGCACAAGATAAAAATGACTATATACTTTACAACACAGATAATGGAGGGCTGTATTACGACGCTGACGGCAGCGGATCTTTGGCGTCTGTTCAATTTGCGACGTTGTCCGGGGCACCGGCAATCACTTCGGACAATTTTAAAGTGGTCTGATTCTGATAAGGGCTTTGGATAAAATCAGAAACCCACACCATTGGTAGCAAGACTAAGCCCCATATGGGTGATAATCAAATTCGCACTTTAGAGGAATGGATGTTTACCGGCAACGATAACAAATTGTAATATTTATCCATGTGCATTAGTTTCTGCCCTTTTGGTTTGTCGGAAGTTAGCCCAGTCAAAAAGACAGGCGCGAAACTCAATTACGGTGGAATCCAGACTAAAGAATTTGTCCTTGAAAAGAACTCATTGAATTTACCCTTCGTTTAAGACCACTTAAATATTATTCTGTAAACGTCCCTGCTTTCTATATTCCGTAATTTAGAAAAATAAACCGCTTGCTATATGGTTTATTCATTATCAAAGGTCTATAAAAAAGAGTAAATTACACAAAGATGACTTATTTCAAGGTAATTAATAGTGCCACTTATTGAAAATTACTAGTAAGTAAAAATGAACACATTTAATAACTTTAAGGAGGTGTAAAATCATGGCACAAGGAAAAACTTCAAATAAAATAGTCGACGGAACTGCTGGCGACGACATTTTATACGGCGGCAATCGCAATGATACCCTGTATGGCTACGAAGGTGACGATACGCTTTACGGTGGCAATGGAAACGACACCTTATATGGCGGACTCGATAATGACATCCTTTATGGCGGCAATGGTGAAGATATATTATACGGTAACGGCGGTAACGACAACTTGTATGGAGGTAATGGCAAAGACACTCTTTATGGTGACGACGGTAATGACAACTTGTATGGCGACAATGGCAAAGATATCCTTTATGGCGGCGACGGCAACGACAACTTATATGGCGGCAATGGCAAAGACACCCTATATGGCGGCGAAGGCAACGATACCCTCTACGGCAATGCTGGTAATGATTATATGGCAGGTGGAACAGGAGACGATACATATATCGTCGACAACACGGGTGACAGCGTCTACGAGGATCCGAGTGCTGGCATCGACGCGGTCTATGCCTATATCAACTATACCCTGAAAGCCAATGTTGAAAACCTGTATCTGTATGGGAAGGCAACCATCGGAAGAGGTAATGATCTCGACAACATGATTGTCGGTAACAGCTACGCCAACACCTTGTATGGGCTTGGCGGCAACGACACCATCTACGGTGGCCTCGGCAGGGACAAATTGTATGGCGGCAATGGCAACGACACGTTGAACGGTGGGGCCGGCAACGATATTCTTGACGGTGGCGCGGGCATTGATCTCCTCGATTTCTCCGATGCGACTGGCTCAGTCAATTTCACCCTGAAGCAAAGTAGTAACAGCTTTAGCACAGGCCCACTGCCAGGTTGTGGCACGGATTTCTATAAAAACATGGAAGGTGTAATTGGTTCGGATTATGGCGATACCATCGTCGGTTCTAACTTGAATGACATCATCATCAGTGGTGCTGGTGATGATGTGTTGTCCGGGGGGGCAGGCGCCGATACCATTACAACTGAAGGGGGAGCTGACACTGTTATTTACACTGCTAATCTTCAGGATGCATTTGTGGACACGACGAACTCCACCGGTGTGGTCTTCACTGCAAATACCTCCATCGTGGTTACGGTCGACAACACAATCGGCTTTGTGGCCGGCATTGACGGCTTAGCCGAAGTAATCACCGACATTGCCGCTGGTGACAGTATTAACCTTGGTAATGCTGATATCTTTGCTTTTAGCACAAATGCTAACGACGGCACAGGCACCGCTCTGGATGATCAGGCGAGTATCGTTTCCGGCTATTACGACTCCTCAGCCGGATTTTTCACCTCCGCCGCTAACGGACCTGACTCTTTGATGATTTGGGATTCCAACGCAGCTAGCGGCATTACAGCTGATAATGCCGCTATTTTGGTTGGCGTTAACTCTACTGAGGCTAGCGCCGCCAGTATCACTGCTGGTGTCATCACCTTTTAATTTCCTTAAAGACTCCCTTCACCCTGGTGAGAGATGAAGGTGCAAACTTACTACGCCGGTCTCCTGAAAAGAGGCCGGCGTTCTCATAATTGGTATAGTAGCGTTTATTGAAGCTTCGCCCTGCCACAAACAAGATATAGGGGTGGTTTATTTTCAAGACTATGAAACATGATACTGTGATCAAATTTTAAGGGAACACCAACGAATGCCTTTTTGATCCTGATTTAGACAAAAATTTTATTATTATATCTTACGTTATATTAAAAATAAATTATCCGGCATATGGTATTCCATAAATGATCATAGTAATAAATAGTTGTATTTTTTAGGCGTTTTGTGCGATTTTGGATTGTCGTGTTGTCCACTTTCTTCAAAGTATATTTAAAACTATCGAAATTTTAGAAAGGAATTTTGAATGGCAACGATAAACTTTTATAAGCAAGCCGAAACGGCGAACATCCATATTTTGAATGGAGCAATAACCAGCTATAATAGTACTCAAATTAATATGAGAAAAGGGCCATACACCGCTACTTTATATGGAATATTTAATAATTATTTGTCAGGGGGGATTGTCACAGGATATACAGAATGGTTTAATGGAGAATTAATGTACGAGATAACGAACATGAATGATTCACTCTCAACTTTATATAACTACCTTAAAAGTGGTAATGCTGCTGCTTTAGAGCAATACGTATTAAAAGGAAATGACACCATTAATGGTTCACCGTTTAACGATTATCTTCTGGGATGGAAGGGAAATGATAATATCAAGGGAAATGATGGTGACGACACACTGATAGGTGGAGCCGGGAACGACACACTGATAGGTGGAGCCGGGGAAGACACATTAAACGGTGGAGCCGGAATGGACAGTATGGACGGCGGCGAAGAAAGCGACACCTATCTGATTAGATTGGCAAGCGAACATACTGGTGCCGAGATTACCGACGGCGGTACGACTGGCACGGACAAAGTTTATTTTAATTCGACGACAGCTGGCACTCTGAACTTGTATGCAGGAGATACAGGGATCGAGAAAGTAGTAATGGGCACGGGAACGACGGCACTGAACGTTGATACCTCATTGGTTAACAATGCCTTGGAGATTCATGGCAACTCCGGGGCTAACATACTCATAGGAACTAACTACAATGACACACTGATGGGCGGTGGAGGCAACGATACGCTGGTGGGTGGTGGAGGTAACGATACGCTGGTGGGATATTTAGGCAATGACACTTATCAGGTGGACGATGCAGATGACATAGTGACGGAAGGAGTGAATGGAGGCAACGACCTGGTCAAAGTGGCAATTGCCGCCGCTAATGGCACTTATGAACTCACCGCAAATGTCGAGAACGGGATATTAATTAATACGGTGGACTACAACCTCACGGGCAATACCCTGGCCAATGTGCTGACCGGCAATGCCTATGCCAACACACTGATGGGCGGTGGAGGCAAAGACACATTGATCGGCGGGGCCGGTAACGATACGCTGGACGGAGGTCCAGGCATAGACAAACTTCAAGGTGGAACGGGCAATGACACGTACATAGTCGATTTGACAGCGGCCGGTACCTTGCAGGATATTGTTACCGAAGCTCCTAATGCGGGCACGGACACAATCCAGTTACGGGGAAGTAACATTAATACAGCAAAAGTCGTAAATGAGCTTGGACCGGAATGGATTGGTTCATTATATCCAATACATTTAACGGCCGCCGATACAGGCATCAATTATGGAGAGGGAGAATCAGTACTATTTCAGGGAACACAAATATTTGATAACGTTATTGTTGATTATGACTGGGCAGAACTTAACGTCAAGGCAGGAGATACGATTCATGTATCCATTCAGCCTGGAATAACAATCAACCACGGACTGCATATTGTTTACTATGATCTCAATGCGTCAACTATCTACAGATCTTCGCACTTTGGCTACGTTCCAAATTTAGCAGAGAAGTTTGACTTCGTGGCACCATGCTCCGGAACTTATTATATTGGTATAGACAACGGGAACACCTATCTGAATCAGTCTTATAATTCCGATTTTTCTATTCTTATTTCAGTTACCAGCGCTTTTGCTAAAGCGGTGCCCCTCACGCTAGGGGCAAACCTGGAAAATCTGGATGCCGGCCAGACGGGGACAAGCAAACTAAACCTGACCGGCAATGCTCTTGCCAACACACTCACCGGCAACGCTGCGGACAACA
>CAYNIX010000069.1:0-4760 GCA_964397535.1 uncultured Candidatus Saccharibacteria bacterium
GGAGCAATAGTAAAGCTTGAAACAAATAAACCGCCAGACAAAAAAGCCCCGATATAACCAAATCCGCCGATCATCTTAATAAATGATTTTACCACGTGGCTATCGGCAAAATACCAAAACAGCACCAAACTAAAAACCAAAAATAAAGTATTTTTATACGGCCAACCTTGCCACTTAGCTTTTATTTTTTCTGTTTCGTCGTGAATGTTCACTTCTGTTTGGGTTCCTCTTTTTTATGAATCGGAAATTTGACAAAGAATTTGCTACCCTTACCTTCTTCGCTCTCTAAACGGATTTCGCCTTTCATATTTTCAATATATTGTTTAATAATCCAAAGCCCAAGTCCGGTGCCGGAGATATTGGCGGTTTTATCGGTTTTTACTCTATAAAATCGCTGGAATAATTTCTTTTGTGCATCAGGAGACATGCCAAGTCCGGAATCCTCAACAGTGGTAGTAATTTCATTTGCTGAAATTTGATGATAAACTTTAACCTCGCCAGTTTCGGAGTATTTTATGGCATTGTCAATTAAATTGGTAAAAATTTCTTGGATGCGTCCGGCATCCGCCCAAATTATGGGCAAATCTTGAGATTGATAATTTAAATTTAGTCCCTTTTCTTTAGCTTTTTCAGAATACAGCCCGATAATATTTCCGATAACTTCATTTATTTTAACTTCGCTATAATCATATTTGATGCGGCCCTGTTCAATACGTGAAACATTCAATAAATCAGCCACAAGCACACTTAAGCGATTTGTTTGCTCCAAAGCCTTACGCAGATATTTCTCACCGGGTTCATTAACTTTAGCTTCTTTCTGTTCAAGCACCATATCGATATAACCCGATATCACCGCCATAGGAGATTTTAATTCGTGCGTAGCGATGGATAAAAAGTCGCTTTTCATTTCATCTAGCTCTTTCAGTTTGCGAAACAGCATGGCATACTCCACAAAACGAAAGTGATTGATAAATATCAACAAAAGCAGCAAAACCGTGGCAACCAAAATTATAAGAGATTGGCGCAAAGTAGAATTGCTTAGTTGATCGATATCTTTGATAGAAACCGAGGTATCAAGAATGGCAACCTTTTTGTTTTTTGCCGAAATAGGAGTTAAAACTTTCCAAAGACGTTCACCCTGCTTGTTACTTTGAGAATTAATGAGAGCGGCTATAGATTGATTATTGGTCCAAACCAAGGAGCTTTGCACATCACTAAAGGTTTTTCCTAAATTTTCGCTATTATCAGCAGCAATAATTTTAAACTCGTCAGCCTCGGGACGTAATACATTAATAGTAACAATCTCATCGGCTTGTAGCATAATTTTACTTATAACCTGATTTAAATATTGCTCGTTGTCGATATTGTCGGCGATAATGGGAGACAAGGTTTTGTTTACCAGATCAGCTTTGCGACGAAGCTCCGCATCCATGTTGCGGCGGGAATTATTCAAGACCCAAAGAGTGTTAAATATCAAAAGAAGCGGCACCAATACTATTAAAAACACCGAGTAGACAAATTCGACTTTTTGGCGGTTAAATTGAAATTTTTCTTTAAGCAACATTGTTGATGGTCACTTTTTGAGCTAATCGGCGTTTGACATAGAACAAAACGAATATTAGTGCCAAGCCGACTAATATCGCCCCGTACAAAAGATAATTGTTTTGCCAGGTATTTTGGCTGTTTGATAGAAGCAGGCTTGCCCCTTGCGGATTTTGGTCGCTTGATTCGGCTCTAGCGATACTAAAAACGATAGGTTCGCTCGCGACATAATTATCGTCTCCGCCATTAACCGTAACATAGGCCTCATGTTGCCCGGGCTCAAGAGGGTTTTCCAAAGTATAAGACCAATTTCCATCAGAATCCGTCTGTGTGGCTAAAACCAGGGGCTCGGAAAATACATAAATAAATACATCGGAATTGGGTAAAGACGTACCTCTAAGCAAGATGGCATCTTTCTCGCTGCCGTCGCTTGACTTGCTCTTGGTGTTCGAAATCGCTTGAATCTTAGCTTTTTTAGGGTCTTTGGGTAAATTTTTTACCTCTTCGGGTTTAACAGGCGCCCAATTGGTGGGAATCACAAACTTGGTCTGCTCAAAACATGCCCAGGCACGTTTCATCTCGGTATAAGTAGGTTTGGCGATAGTAGCCACAAAATCGGCATATCTATCATCCCCAACTGATTGTTTTAAACACTGCGCTAATTTTGGATCAAGCTCATTTTGTGTAATTGCCGCAGAATCAGTGGCTGTTGTTGTGGAATCGGTTGAAGTATCCGCGGTTGTAGTAGATGGATATGTCGAGTAAGTGCTGTTTGGGAAAATGTTAATTTTTATATTTCCCAATGCTACCTTATCGTTAAATAAAGCTTTAACGCTTACCGTTCCCTCCCCTGTAACGGCTCCCGATTTGAAGGTTGCCTTATCGTGGGCCGGAGCTAGACTACCAATGGTAGTTTTCCATTCAAAAGCGGAATTTGCTGTGACCTCCACATTGGTGCCGCTTGATGTATGTACATAAGCTTTGGCAGAGAATATCACCCAGATATTAGTGGGACCCTCCCAATATTTTGTATTTAAATCTACTATCAAGGATTCTTGATCTGTGCTGGTACCGTTTGCAATATTTACGTGCACAGGTGCTGAGTCGCAAGCCTGATATTGTTGAGTGGCGGTATTAAAATAGAGAGATCTGGCGAAAATATCGTATGGCCCGTTGGCATATGAAAAAGTATCAAAGCGCATACTCCAAACAGACGAGTTGGTGCCGACTCCTCCCGAACCTATCAAGCCCCTTTGTAGCGTATGAAATTCAATTTTACTCAAGCCATTTGCCGGGTTGCTGGTGGCAATCAGAGGTACGGTACTGCCGGAAATTGTGGCATTTTGCCCCGGTTCATTCATGATGGTAACAATATCCACCCCGCAAACCGGTCCGCCGCTTGTGATTTGCGCTCGAGCCGGTGAAAACAAAAAAGCACCAAATAATGGCGCAATCAACAGCAAAACAAAAAACGACTTGATATTATTCATTTTCCCCTCGCCTATATTTATAATATTGTTAATACAATTACCTAAATTCTATAAGCTATATTTATTATACTATAATTTTGCCTTCTTTGCCTCTTTTGGTTTAATAAATTTCACATAGCCGAGAATAAGCGCAACCGCCAAACCTACGCTCACCATGACAAAACGAAACTTACTATTATCGGACTCAAATCCTCGGATAATACCGTAAAGCAGCGTGAGCAAACCACCGAGCATAAAACCATCTGACATGATGTCAATTTTGGCAAGTGCTGTGAGGCTTAAAACTAATATTAAAACACTTATGGCCACTGCTATTATTGAGGTGTTGCGGGAGTGGACCCTGTTATCTTCAAGCCAAGTTTTCTGGTCTCGGTCGAATGTTTCTTGTACTTGTTTCTCTTCGGGGCTTAATTCAGAGGCAACTTTCTCTCCTTCTAGTGAGGTTGGATATTCCGGTGCTTTAGGTCCGGGGTAAAAGGCTTCAATGCCTAGTCCAATAAAAAAAGCTAGCATTATTGCCAGAAATATGGTGTAGAGAACTTTGAGCATAATACTCCTTATTTATTTAAATAAATTGTTCGTCTTTATTTATTATACTACATTTTAAAACGACGTGGGGTGCCAATGAGGCACCCCGTGATCCCCCCGCGATTCTTATCATTTGACGTCTCCACACGACTCGCACGCACGATATACCTCCTCATTATGAGGGTTTTCGATCTTGACTATGCGCCCCCCGCACTTTCTCCCACTCTCGTTGATACACTGGCAGAAGTTGAGGGTGTGAATCCTATTCACACCCATGTTCATGACAATAAGAGCTACTATCAGGAGCGGAATAACGTAGGGAGCGCTTCTTGTCAAAGCGCCCCGGTCGCTGAAGTGGATTACGACCGCAGTGATCATGCACCCCACCCCCAAACATAATGCTAGCTTGCCCCTGCTCATCATACTCTCCCGTTTCGAACCTGTCTTTGAATCTGCACAAGCAGATTTCGGCACTCATCGGGGATATTCCCGTCCAACTCTGCAGATGAGGCTTGGGATTTGACCAGCTCTCACCACTCCTCCAGAGAGGCTTGCATCTCCCACATGTTGCCACGGACTATGTTTGGATGATACCCAACTCAAACCGGAACAACCTCATCTGCCATTTCCACTAATCCTTTCCATTTCCATCTTTGGCAGCAAGTGCCTCCCTGGCTCGGTGAAGCTGACTCTTTACCGTTCCCTTGGGTATCCCCAGTCTATCCGCTACTTCTCTTTCCGATAAGCCGCAAAACACTCGAAGCGCTAAAACTTGCCGCAGATCTTGGCGAAGCCTGCCTACTCTATTCATGACATCTTCAAGCTCTGCTTTAGCTATGACTTCGAGCTCCGGCGAAACTGCCTTAGTTGACCAAAGGGGGTCTTGCGTTACCGGGGATTCAGCCGCCTCCAAATCGATGCCATAGGGCTCGAAACGTGCGTAACGTGTTCTTTTGAGAATAGTTAGGATATGGTTTGTGAGTATCTTGTAAAACCATGTACTCACTTGCGCATGCCCCTGAAAGTTGTGGAGGCTACTGAATGCCTTGAGATATGCGCCGCTTACCCATTCCTCAACATCTTGCCTACTATAACCGCCATCGGCCATTCTGTGGGCCAGGTTTAGAGCCCGAGGCCGCAGGAGTTCAAGCTCGCTAATATGCTGCTCTCTTTTTTCTGGCGTCATCACGAGCTCTACCC
>CAYNIX010000070.1:0-4725 GCA_964397535.1 uncultured Candidatus Saccharibacteria bacterium
TTCAATTAAAGCAAAATTTATCTGGTTGAAATTTATTTCAGCATCGATTTTATTTATATTTAATAATGCATCGGCTGATATGTTTTTATCAGCATAGGTAACTAACTTATCTTTAAATAGTTGATATTGATCTTTTTCTAACGAGAGTCCGGCAGCCCCTTGATGACCGCCGAATTTCAGCAAATATTGTTGTTGGGATGATAACAATTCTACAATGTTAATTTTTCCTACGCTCCTGGCGCTGCCACTTAATTTGTCACCTTCTTGTGAAAATAATATTGTCGGCAAATAATATTTTTCAGCAATTTTGGAAGCGCACGGACCAATTATTCCCCTTTGCCATCTTCCGGATAAAATAATTATATTATGCTCAAACAATTTTAACTTTTCAATAATTCTATTAGCACTTTTAAGCAACTCGTCCATCAATTCTTGTCTGTGTATATTTTCCAAATTCAATCTGCTGGCAAATTCACTAGCTTTTTTCTCATCCGATTCGGTTAACAAAGCAAATGCGATATTACCGTCATTTATTCTACCTGGAGCATTTATTCTCGGTCCCAGGCCGAAAGCCACCTCATAAGTGCTAATTTTTGCTAAATCAATTTTACTGACATCAGCCAACTTTTTCAAACCTAAATTGCACGTTTTTGACAAAACCAGTAATCCATATTTAGCAATTGTTCTATTTTCAGCGATTAGTGGTACCACATCAGAAATGGTTGAAATTGCTATCAAATCCAAATTCCACTTAAGAAATTTTTCATCAAGAGCCGGAAAATATTCACCTAAACCGTAAATAATTTTGTAAATAACCCCGGCTCCACTTAAATCGGCAAAGGGGTATTTAGACCCATGAACCTTTGGATTGATGACAGCAAAAGCATTGGGGAGAATTTCATCGGGCAAATGATGATCGGTAATAATAAGGTCTATGCCCTTATTACGGCAATATTCAGCTTCTTGAAAATTTTTAATACCCAAATCTACCGTGATTATCAATCCGCAACCATTTTTAATTAATAGATCAATGCCGCCCTTGTTTAAGCCGTAACCCTCCTTACGGGTTGGAATATATACCTCACTCTTCAGTTCTAATTTTTGAAGCGATTTAGCCAAAAAAGCGGCTCCGGGAATTCCATCGGCGTCATAATCGGCAAAAATACCAATCTTTTCAGATAATTTGCGAGCTTTTTTAATTCTTGAGACAAATTTGTCAAAATCAGGCAAAAGCTTCGAATCATGCAAGTTATTTTTAAATTCAGGGTTAAGAAACTGATCTTTACATTTAAGATCAACTCCCCGATTAACAAGGAGCTGATCTATTACCGATTCTGATGATTTTGGTGCAACCTGCCAGTTATTTTTCATAATAATTAATATCTTTTTAAAAAAGCTCTTAATATCAAAATTTATTTATAATAAGCCCAACCATTTATCCTTAAATCAACATACTCTTTAATGTCGTTTTTCCTTTCAAGCAATACCAATTTTAAATTATCGAGCTGTGATTTCGCTGGCCTTAAGGTGTCAAATTTTATATAAATCTGATTTTTGGTATACAAATTCAGATCAACAGTGGTCTCATCTAAGCTATAATAATTTGGTTCTAAATTAGTAATATCTTTCAAAGAAGTAAATGTATATCTTACAAAATCAACAAACATGGACGAAGTTACTTGCGATGAAATTTTAACTTCAACGTTTTTATTATCCACAACTCTGGGTAAATTTTTATATTCTTCAAGCAATGGATCAATTTCTCTAAATGCAACTCCGCTTGCGCTTACCAAATAACTTTTCCCTTTGGTCTGCCAAATTAATTCACCCTTATTTTCATTGATAATTATCTTTAATGCTCCGGGAATTCCCTTATAAATTTTTACTTGGCTTATTTCTGGAATCGATGATTTAATTGAGTTTTCTAAATTATTAACATTAAGTGTAAATATATTTGTACCCATGGGCACATGACCCATAATTTCATCCGTTTGAATATTTTGATTTCCGCTGACAATTACTTCTCTAACATCAAAAACCGGCAATGCATAAAAGATTAAATAAATGAGCATTATAAATAGCGCTATCTTAAAAAACATCCAAAATTTTTTCACCCACGATAAATCTTTTGTGAATTTATCATTCACCTTTTTTCGATAAAAGACTTTCGGTGATCGGAATTTTGTATGTTTATTTCTACTTTTCCCATTCACCAAGATATTCAACTTCCTCCTGTAAGTTTAGATCAAAATTTTCGACTACAGCCATTCTTGCCATTTCGGCAAGTTTCTTAATATCTGTAGCACTGGCCGTTCCTTTATTGATAATAAAATTTGCATGTTTTTTAGAGAAAGAAGCACCACCTACTTTTAATTTTTTAGCCCCTGATTTCTCCAATAAATATCCTGCTGATTGCTCGGGTGACTTTCCAAGATTCTTAAAAAAACTTCCTGCTGATTTTTCACCGTAAGGTTGCTTATTTTGTTTTATTTTTAGATTTTCATGTATTAGTTTGAGTATTTCGTCGTTTCTTTTTTGCGGTAATCTTAAAGAAGCGGTAAGAATCACCGGTTTAAAAGAATTTTTTGGCAGCCTTTTAAGCTTGCTACTTCGATAAGTAAACTCCATCCACGCTTGTGTTCTTTTTACCACCCGAAGTTCATCTCTGATCATATCAAGCATGGTTACACTTTTAACAAAATCTCCAATATAAGATGTGGCGCTTCCGGCATTGCCATAAATGGCGCCCCCCAAAGTTCCCGGCACGCCGGCTAAAAATTCTATACCCCCCATGTTTTTAGCCGCAACCAAATTTAAAAGTTTGGACAAGTGGATACCGCTGTCGCTTATAACCTCGCCTCTTTCGGCATTCACAACAATATTTTCCGACCTGTTTTCGATCACCATACCCCTGAACCCCAAATCAGAAAAAATCACATTGCTACCCATTCCGATCACCACAAATGGAATATTAAAATTCCGTGAAATATTTACGCTATCAACAATATCTGTAATACTTTTTGCCACAAAGTAATAGTCAGCGCTTCCACCCACTCCAATGGTACTGTGCGGAGCCAAAATTTGATTAAAGGATAGTCCTTCACCTAGTCGATCTCTTAATTCATCTTGGATTATTTCCATAAATATCTCCGTTAATCTCTTCCCAAATTTTATAAATTGGAGGGATTCCCATAGTGATAAATATTTTTCTTTGCTTTGATTTGTCTATGATCTCGTCAATAATTTCACTATCCTTTTCAAATTTTATTGCCTTATTTGGTACTTGGTTAATTTTATCTACAATTTGTTGAGAGGAAACATCTAAAACTTCATCTCTACCGGGAACAAAATAGATATCTTTTACATATACTTCGTCAGCCCCGGAAAGGGCCTCGGAAAATTGCTCGAGCAAATCTTTCACTCTGCGGAATTGATGCGGCCAAAAAATTATTACAATTTTATCATGGGGATATTTTTCCCTTAAAGCTTGAATAGTGGCCTTTATTTCTGTCGGATGATGGCCATAGTCATCAAACAAAAGTGAATTATTGAGTTCACCCCAATACTCTAATCTCCTTTTCGCCCCGCAAAAATTTTCGAATACTTTTTTGGCAGCATCTCGGGGAAGATTCAATTCGTCACAAAGCGCCAAAGCGGCAAGGGCATTTAATCTATTATGATATCCGCTAAGAGCGAGCTCATACGGTAAATCGGTGTATTTATCACTTCCTCTTCCGTACCAAATTGTCTTCGCCCCTCCGGTATATTTAGCTAAGATTTTAATAATATTTTCATCTTCACTATTGGCAATTATTGTACCGTTTGGTTTTACATTTTTAAGATATTCACTAAAGGTTTTAGTGATTTCATCCAATCCACCGGGATAGGTATCGGTATGTTCCAAATCAATATTGGTTAAAATTAATATTTGCGGAAACAGATCCAAAAAACTTCGATCATATTCACAGGCTTCTAGTACAAAATATTTCGACTTACCATAGTGATAAGCTTTGTCTCCAAACTCTCGAATTTTTTCGCCAATTAATACTGTTGGATCAAGTCCGGCTTCAAGCATTATCAATCCGCACATTGAGGTCGTGGTGGTTTTACCATGCATGCCCGATATTGCTATTAATTTATGACTACTTGTAATTTCCTTCAATATTTCAGATCTCTTTATTACTTTTATGCCAAGCTTTTGGGCAGCTTCCACCTCAACCCAGCCTTCGGATCCGGGATTTATCGCCGAACTTCTAATAACCACATTGATATCCTGGGTAATATTTTTAGCATTATGACCGCCGCTTTTTAAGTCAGATCCCGACACTTCATTTCCCAAAAACCTCAAGATATCGGCAATCGCCGACATTGAAATTCCCCTGTCGCCGATTAAATGGTATTTCATTCTTCTCCTAAAAATTTCATAATATCGCAA
Source organism: uncultured Candidatus Saccharibacteria bacterium (assembly GCA_964397535.1). GTDB lineage: Bacteria > Patescibacteriota > UBA1384 > XYA2-FULL-43-10 > XYA2-FULL-43-10 > CAYNIX01. The sequence goes on from CAYNIX010000070.1 coordinate 4,436, forward strand.
ATTATATAATCCTTGCCATCCGTTTTTAATGAATGATTGGCGTTTTTTCCAATAGTAGCGATATTTTCATCTTTTGCCAATAGGAATTTAATACGTTCAAATAATATCTTTGAATTTAATTTTTCCTGAGGAATAACCAAAGCGCCTCCACGTCTTTCTAAATATTTTGCATTTTTTGTTTGATGATCCCCGGCGGCATGTGGGTAGGGAATTAATATCGAAGCTTTTGATAGAGCAGCAAATTCAAAAATTGACGATCCGGCTCTTGAAATAATCAAATCACATGTACT
>CAYNIX010000071.1:0-2470 GCA_964397535.1 uncultured Candidatus Saccharibacteria bacterium
CCACCAAACGGGTCCAATAATTCTGAATCATTTCTTGCCAATTTATATGCCATTGAGTTGATCGTAAAATCACGTCTCGCCAAATCATCACTTATATCAACATTTTCAGTATCTACCGTCGGGGTTCTATTATCATGTGTATACCTTTCACGCCTGGGTAAAGCTACATCCACCACGTCGGCGTTTTCGCCGGGTTTAAATTTGTACACCGCAGTTTGTACATTGCTTTCAGCCAAAATTCGTCCGCTGCTTTTAAAATATGCTTCAAGATCATCTTGGGAGCAATGGGCCACCACAAAATCATAATCGTGAGTCTCAAGTCCCCTGATGGCGTCTCGTACAGCTCCGCCCACTACATAAACTTTTGCTCCCGGTAGTTTTTCTTCCAGCTGCATAATAAAATTTAAAGACTCATTAATTTCAATATCCGCCCGCATTTTTTCCAAAGCCGCCAAAACCCCTTGCTCCGTGGCCTCAAAGGGCTCAAAATTTTTTATTTCATTTTCCATATACCCTAATTTTAACACTCTTCATAATTCCTGCCACAAGACAGCGGTTTTTTACACCTCGATACGCTCGGTGTTGACACTGCCTGTGGATAACTTAGTATAGTTTTATAGAGTCAAAAAATAATTTGGAGCAAGTATGGATCTAAACGAAATTTGGCGCAATTGCCTGGGAGAACTTGAAGTTACCGTGTCCCGCCCCAACTTTGTGACCTGGTTTAAAAACACCTTTTTAGTCGATTACAAAAATGGTGTTTTTATAATAGGGGTGCCAAATTTTTTCTATGAAGACTGGCTTCGACGCAAACATTTACACGATATAACCAAGGCTCTTTCCAAACAAATTAACAATCCCGGAGTAAGCATAAAATTTAAGGTGGCCAGCCCATCCCCCGACCAAGTGGTTGCTTTTGATAAAGATAAGGTTATCCACAAACCTGTGGATAAAAAAGAGGTATTAAAAGATACTTTTAAAACCCAATCCCTTCCTCAAAACTCAAGCTTAAATGAATATTACGTCTTTGATAATTTTGTAGTCGGACCCAATAACCAGCTGGCTTACGCGGCGGCTGAAGCCGTAGCCGACAAACCGGGTAAATCATATAATCCCCTGTTTATTTACGGAGAATCCGGTATCGGAAAAACACACTTAATGCAGGCAATAGGTAATTTTTTAACGACTAAGAATTCTAAAATTAAAGTTCTTTACGCCTCGAGTGAAAAATTTACCAATGATTACATAAATGCCGTAGAAAATGGACGAGCTAAACAATTTAAGGATATTTATAGAGGCGTCGATATTCTTTTGATCGACGATATTCAGTTTTTATCGGGCAAAGAACAAACACAAGAAGAGTTTTTTCATACTTTTAATCATCTTCATCAGAATAATAAACAAGTGGTTTTAACGGCCGATCGTATTCCCAAAGCCATAAGGGGATTGGAAAAACGCCTTCAAACCCGTTTTGAAGGCGGTATGGTAGCTGATATTGCCCTGCCGGATTTGGAAACCAGAACGGCTATTTTACGTCAAAAAGCTAAATCCAAAGGTTATGAAATAGAAGAAGAAGTATTAAATTATATCGCTGAAAATATAAAATCAAGTGTCAGAGAACTTGAAGGCGCGTTAACCAAAATAATTGCCATCTGCGAACTGCAAAGATGTCAGCCTAATTTCTCCATCGCCAGCAAAATATTAAACAATATTATCGAAACCAGCCGCCGAGCCATTACCCCGGATTTAATAATCCGTGAAACGTGCCGGTTTTATCGCGTTTCAGAGGATGAATTACTCGGTCAGCGTCGTAATAAAGAGATTGTCAGACCGCGACAGATTGTAATGCACCTTTTGTACAACGAGCTTGGAATATCATATCCCGATATAGGTAAAATAATGGGTGGAAAAGACCATACCACTATAATGCACGGCGATAAAAAAATTGCTTCGGAAGCAAAGATAAATATCAGGACTAAAGAAGAAATCAGTTTAATTAAAGAAAAAATATATTCATCTGTTTAATTATTGGGAAATATATAAAAAAATATTAATAATTAAAACAATAATTATAATAAGGCCTGTGGATATGGTGGATAAGTCGGAAAACATAATTTAGAAGGTGACAATTAATCAACAACATATACTATAAAGTTATGGAAAAATAACAGGTTAATTGATATAAAATTGTGAATAACTAACAAACAATTCCAAATGATGTGGATAAAAAGATGTTTATACACCGGTTGTACAATATAATTCATAAGTTATCCACAATTTTATACACAATATAATTATATAGTTTTGCCTATAATACTGACGATATTTAATTTATTGGCATATTAAAAAAATTAATATACTTTGAAAAATTATTAGCGCGACCATAATATTAATAAATCGGAGTTCTAATGAAAGCCACAATTTTACAAACAAATTTTGCCAAATCATTAAATTCGGTTATGCGTGTTGT
>CAYNIX010000071.1:2480-4665 GCA_964397535.1 uncultured Candidatus Saccharibacteria bacterium
GTTTCTAACCGCGCAACTTTGCCTGTCCTCAATAATGTTTTAATCATCGCCGATTCCGGCAAATTAACAATCTCTGCTACTGATTTAGAGATTGGAATTACATCTAAAATTACCGGTAAAGTCGACACCGACGGCAAAATTACAGTGCCTGCAAAATTACTTTCAGATTTTGTGGTAAATAATCGTGATAATAGTATAGATATAAATTTAAAAGAGCTGAATTTAAATCTTAAATCTGAACATTTTGAAGCAAATATTAAGGGCATTGATGCGGAGGAATTTCCTACAATACCGGTTTCTCAAAGTAAAGCATATATAAAAATAAACGCCACCGATTTTGCCGAAGCTTTAAGAAAAGTATCATTCGCCGCCGCAAGCGACGACACAAGGCCCGTATTAGCTGGGATTTTGCTAAAATTTTCTGATAAGGAATTAGTTATAACTGCCACAGACTCTTATCGTTTAGCCGAGAAAAAGATTATATTGGAAAAGCAAGTCGGCGATAAGGAGGTAATTGTTCCGGCTAAAACTATGAATGAGTTACTTCGGATAATCTCTCAAAATGAACCGGATCAGGATGTTGAGATGATTTTAGACGAAAATCAAATATTTTTTAATATTGGAGATGTATCAATCGTTTCGCGCCTAATTGAAGGCAATTTCCCCCCATATCAACAAATAATTCCGGCACAGTCTAAAATCACTGCTAAAGCCGATATTTCAGAGCTGTTATCGGCTCTAAAAATGTCCGCGCTTTTTGCTAAAGATGTTGCCAATAATATTAAACTTTCTATCGATGATAAACAGATAACTATTAAATCGGCTGCCGGAGAAAGCGGCGATACTACCTCAAAGATCACAGCGGAGACTGCCGGTGGAAAATTGACGGTGGCTTTCAATGCCAGATATCTGATTGATGTCGCAAACGTACTGTCCGGTAAAACTGTTGTTGCAAAATTTACCGACGATTCGGCTGCAGCGATAATTTCATCGGATAAAGATGAAAATTACATGTACTTAGCAATGCCGCTTAAAACCGACGGTTAACCGTCGGTTTAACAAACTCTAAACTCTAAATCCTAAATGCTAAATGAACGGAGTTTATGATAACAAAAATTTTGCTTGAAAATTTTAGAAATCATGGAAAATATTTATTGGAGCTAGAAAAAACAACAGTTTTAGTTGGAAAAAACGGAACGGGCAAGACCAATATTTTAGAAGCTATAACTTTAATCTCTTTTGGCCGTTCTTTTCGCGAAGAAGATCGAAAAAGGCTGATAAAATTTGAGTCCGATTGGGCAAGGGTAACGCTATCTGCGATAGACGGAGGAACTGAAGAACAGAAAAATAAAGAAACCAAAAGTAAGTTCAAAAAAGCATATAACTCAAATATTAGAATATTACCGCGAGGAACAAAGCAATCTGGCGATATAGCAACAAAACCTTTTCGAGAATCGTTATCTTCTGTGAATAATTATTCTGCAGAACACACATACCATGAAATATATGAAATATTTATGCAGAAGCATCCAAGGCTTATTACGCAAATCAAACATCGCGGCGTGGTAAAGCGAATGTCTCAAATTGTCGGGCTCCTGCCTTGTGTTGTATTTTCTCCGGAAACTCTGGAAATTATCACCGGGGAACCAAGTTTACGGCGGAGATTTTTAGATATCGCCATATCGCAAATTGACCATGTATATTTGAAAAATCTCAATGCCTATACCAAAGTTAGACGCCAACGCAATAAATTATTAGAAAGAGTAAACATAGGAATAGCGGCGCCCGAAGAGCTCAACTACTGGGACGAACAATTGGCAAATTATGGCGATGAAATAACCAAAAAGCGCTACGAGGCTGTCGAGCTGCTGAATGAAAAAATCTGCGGATATTATCAAACCATATCAGGGGACCCTAAGGCGAAATTAACATTGGAATATCACGCTAAGGCGGGCGCAAAGATGCTATTAAAACTGCAAGAACATCGCTATTCTGAAATAAGCGCAAAAAATACCTTATTCGGCCCTCATCGCGATGATTTAGTTTTCAAATTAAACGGCAATGATATGGCCCATTATGCCTCAAGGGGAGAGATACGCAGTGCAATTTTATCTCTCAAAGTTTCAGAACTTGATTTTATCGAAAGCTCGAGATTAAAAAATCCCGAGCTATATGACCTGGAGAT
>CAYNIX010000072.1:0-4616 GCA_964397535.1 uncultured Candidatus Saccharibacteria bacterium
AAGTTAATAGAGGGTGCTAAGAAGTATTACATCCAAAATTTCGTGCCATCAAAACATATTTTAGAACATATCAATTTCGAGCCGTTTGACGAAGTGGAGCTAGGAGAGGCTAAATCAAATGTTGCCCAATATGTAAAATATGTCGGACTCCGTTAGCAATCTAGATACTGTTTGTTCTTTTATTGTCTAATAATATTTGTCAAGTAAAAAGGTGATATAATAATAAATTTACCTTGACAAAAATATTTTATTGGCGCAAGCATTTGTATCTTCATTCATATTTTGCTATACATATATAGACAGTTCTAAAGCCATAAAACACCTCTTTGGGAGGGTTCTGACATTGCCACTGATATGGCAAACCGGAAGATTCTAGTAGTTGACGATGAGCGGCATATCGTAAAGCTCGTTCGGGTGAATTTAGAGAGGGTAGGATATCAAGTCGTAACCGCTAACGACGGGGTTGAGGCGTTGGAACAAGTCAAGGCGGAGGAACCCGATCTGGTCATCCTAGATATCCGAATGCCAAGGAAGGATGGCTGGCAAGTGATCAAAGAGATGCAAGGCAAACCAGCGACGCAAAACATACCCATCATCGTGCTAAGCCAGCTAGCCGAGGATAGAGACATCTTTAAGGGTTGGGCTTCCGGGGTTAACGCCTACCTAACCAAACCCTTCAACCCACAAGAGATTCTAGCCTTCGTCAAGCGCATTTTCCATGTCCAAGATGAGCCAGAGGAGGCTGGTTCAGCCTGGCTGTCGTAGAAGCCGTAATGCAACTGTCGTACCCAAGCGCCCAGCAGCTCACCGCGGGCGTTTTTGGTTTGTTTTCATTTTTACCATGTGGTAGTATAATCGTGTAAAGCTTGCACTAAGAAAGGAGCTGTTTACATGCCTTTTGGCAGCTATCCCCAAACGCCGTTCAACGTCCGAGCTCTAGTCGATCTGGTCAACCAGATCTGTGAGCGTGTGTATGGCGATATGATTCGGGACGGGGTCAACATCACCTCAAAAGCGGAGAAGCTTAAGGGTGTATGACCAAGGAAGCTGCAGGTACAGAGCCGTGGCCCTCGGGTAATTTTTTACCCTTGGGCCCGAAGCTAATGAAAAAATACTTCATACAGGTGAATTTGGTTTGGAGTTTCGATGTGCATTAATTAATATTTTTTTACCATTATTCATCATTCTTTATTCTTTATTCATATTTATGATTGCCCTTTATTCCATAATCAGCGTTATTATCATCTCCCTGCTTTCGTTTGTAGGCATAGTTACTCTTGCTTTTAAACAAAAGCGTCTAGAGAAAATTTTATTGCTTCTTGTGGCTTTTTCGGTTGGGGCGCTACTCGGAGACGCGTTTTTTCATCTTTTCCCGGAATCGGTGGAGCGGTTTGGCGGTTTTAGTGTTTCGGTAGCTATGTTAACTTTGGCCGGTATCGTATTGTTTTTCTTGCTTGAAAAAGTTCTACGTTTTAGGCATTGTCACGAAGACAACTGCGAGGATCATCCCAAACATCTTGGCCCGCTAAATTTAATCGGTGATGGAGCCCACAATTTTATTGATGGCATTTTGATTGGAGCCAGCTACTTGATAAGCTTGCCGCTTGGCATAACTACAACTATTGCTGTTGCGGCGCATGAAATTCCGCATGAACTTGGCAACTTTGGAGTTTTGCTTCACTCCGGGTACAGCAAAAAACAAGCTCTCATTTACAATTTCTACTCGGCACTAACCGCGGTTTTGGGTACAATTATTGTTTTGATTATCGGTAGCGGTTTTGGTAGTATCGCGGGATATTTGGTGCCGCTAACCGCCGGAAATTTTATTTATATAGCTTCAAGTGATCTTATTCCGGAACTTCACCGGCAGAATAAAGCCAGGGACTCTTTTTATTATTTTTTGGCAATTATAGCCGGTCTTGTTATAATGTATCTACTGCTATCCTTGGGATAAAATTAAAACTTTAAACATCAAATGAAAACAATTACCAAACTTGTTTTTTTGTTTTTTTTCCTCATATTTTTTATATTTTCATTTCAACAAAAGTCACATGCCCAAGAAGGGGTTTGCTCGGTTAATAATAGTGAGGAGTGCTCCGAAACCGATAAACCCCAGGTGATTGGCAATCAATCCGGACATAGCGAAGATTGCGACAAAACCATTTATGTTTTTTACGGCGAGGAGTGTCCTCATTGTCAAGAGCTCGAACGCTATTTGGACGAGATGCTAGTAAAACACCCCGAAATCACCATTAAAAAGTATGAAGTTTGGCACAACAACGAAAATCTTGATTTATTGAAAAAAATGGCCGGCGAGCGGGGGGTTGAGGCAAAAAACGTACCGATCGTGTTTGTTGGCCATCAAACTTTTATTGGCTATGCCAGCGATGATTTAACTGGTGTGGAAATAAAAAAATCAATATTTGATCTGTATTGTATCGACGAAAAAGTTAGCGAGCGCAGCGTTACTATCCCCCTAATTAATAAAAAAGTAACCCTTTCAAGCCTTTCGATACCGCTATTAACCATCGTTTTGGGTCTTATTGATGGCTTTAACCCCTGTGCTATGTGGGCGCTCATTGCTCTCCTTTCCGTATTGTTTGCCACCGAAGACAGAAAAAAGATACGGCTGGTTGGCACAGTCTTTATTGTGTCCTCGTGGTTAATCTATTATCTGTTTATGGCCTTTTACTTAAATACTTTCCAATTGCTAACTTTTGTCACTTGGCTGCGATACATTATTGGAGCAGTGGCGGTTGTGGCAGGTGTTTCATATCTGCGGGATTTTGCTACTTACAAACCCGGGGTTTGCAAAGTCACCAGCGCCAAACAGCAGAAATCAATTATTGAGCGGATGAAAAAAGTTGCCAACCAAAATTCTTTATGGCTGATAATAATAGGTGTTTTAGCACTGTCATTTTCGGTTAATTTGGTTGAGATGATGTGCTCGCTCGGTCTGCCGGTTGTGTATACGCAAATCCTGTCGCAAAGCGATATGCCAAATTGGCAATACTATCTTTACCTTGGCATTTACAACACCTTATATATGGCCGATGATATTGTGGTCTTTATTATCGCCATATCTACCATGAACTATGTTCACCTAAACAGTAAATATGACCGCTGGATGAAGCTTTTTGGCGGCATTTTGATACTTGCACTCGGCTTGGCGCTAGCCTTCAAACCGTCGCTATTGAGTCTTTGAAATATATAATTCATACTAACAATAATTTGTCATGCTGAACTTGTTTTTAGCATCTGATTTTTTATGTCACAGGGTTGCTCGACAGATGTGAGAAAAAGTGATAACGTAATATTGGCAAATTCAGTCAAAGCGAAAGGAATGTGGAAAATGCCAGATAAACTGATTGCCGTGATTGTTTTGGGCTTGGTGATAGGCATACTGTACGCCTACTACCACTTCAGCCAGCCACATATGCAGAAAGGACGATGGTATCTCATCGCTCAAAGTAGTATCGGCGATTGGATCTTTCACGGATCCGGAGAGTATCGCATGGTATTGTCACGCAACGAGTGGTTGGTTGTGTCGAGGGCGCAAAAGGGAGAATATGGCTTAGACCGCACTGACACCTACCAGCTTTATCTGCTACTATGTGGAGAAAGAAAAAATGTCGAATCGGTGGTCTCGAGACCCGATGATATCAAAGGTCAAACTGATCACCCGCTTGTCAAGCTATATGAGGCAGTCGAGTCTCAAGTCGGGCCAACCAAGATGTATCTATCACCAAAGGTGGTGACATAGGTGGCTGAACACGCACCGTTATATCTCGCAATGTCGGTGGTCGTAGTGCTGTTTCTTGCCTGGGCGGTGCCTTTATCGGGCAAGCTCAAGCGCCAAGATCTATTCCGGTTTTTGAAAGACACGGCAAAGTGGCAAAGGAGGGAGCCGCAGCAAGACGAGCTTTGTATCTGCTATGAAGCTGGGTTGCCCGATGGCAGAACGGCAAGTCTTAGATACTGGCCGCAAAGGACGTTTGAAGGGGGCAACAACGGTAATGGCCCGGCAGTTTACAGTCTGACAGTCCAAGGGCTGGAGTTTGGCATCTGTTCGGTTTATGCCGACGGCAAGTTTGTCGGTGAGATGAACCTTTGTGAACTGCACTGCAAAGTTTCGGGGCAGATAGCCACCCCGTCCGGTGCGTTTCACAGCGGCAGATTCTGTAACTCAGCCGTGCACGGTGGAGGCTGGAAACAGCCTCAAAAGTAGGAAAGGGGGAATCGAGAGGCGGTTTGCTGTGTGCGGACCGCTTCTTAAGTTTTTAATACATGAACTTAACAAGGGGTGGTCTTTGCCGTCGTATGCCATTTATGTTTCCGTCGATTTGCAGGGTTTGATGCTTTGAAGCGTTGGAATAACATTTACACGCCAGCCGTCAAATATTAGACATTTCAAATTCATTTAAATAATCGCTTTTACCACATTATCTTTATTATCTTTTTTACATAATTAATTTTTTAACTTAAAATATTTCGCTTAAAAAATTATTAAAAACAAATATATCAAATATAAACGATCGTGTATAATCAGTATATTTGTAATCCAACACGATATATTTTGGCCTATAAAGGAATTTTTTATTTGAGTAAATTTTTTA
>CAYNIX010000073.1:0-4586 GCA_964397535.1 uncultured Candidatus Saccharibacteria bacterium
CCGATCTATGCTCAAACAAGAGCTCGGTTTGATGGTGAAAAACGATCTTGATCGTTCGCCTCGGGGCATAGAAATACAAAAATTGCTTGATAAACTAGAAAATGAAGGATAATAAAGAATGTTAAAAAGCTATCATAATATTAAGTCCGATGAACTCACTTTGAGAGACCGTCTAGCGGCAGATCGGACGATGCTGGCAAATGAACGAACTTCTTTAGCATATATTCGTACCATACTTACAGCAGTCGTGGCCGGAACAACCATAATTAAATTTTTTGATGGAATTTATTATAAATTGTTTGGCTGGTGCTTGATTGTACTGGCACTTTCAATTACATTATGGGGTTTATTTCGCTGTAATTGTAATTTGAAGGATTTAAAAAAGCTGATAAAAAAGTCATAAAATTATTAAGGAGCAATAAACATGAATCTTAGTCAAATCCAGAAAAGGATAGAAGCCATTGAAGAACTACAGAGGAATCTTCGGGAAAGTAGAGAGATGCTTAAAGAAGAGCTGGAAAATAATCCAGAATATCGTGATGCTGCGGAACAGGTTAAGGAGTTGGCGAGTAAAAAGAAACGCCTCAAAGATGAAATTTCCAACACAGGTTCAAATAAGCAGTTGCTTGAAAAAATTAAGGAAGATAATGAAGAATTGGGAGTTTTAAAAGAAATATTGTCTGCGGAATTAATGCAAATATATACCGAAAAAAACATTGATGAAATCGCCGATAGGAACGGCGAGACCAGAAAATTCAAGGTTATGGCGACTTTGCTCAATAAAAAAACTTATGACTCAAACCAAGTATAGTCAAAAAACATAATTTAAATTAGGAGGAAAAAGTATGGCTGAATCAAACGAAAATCAAGCTCCGCAGGAAGCGCAGCAAGGCGGTGGCGAGCAACCTAAAAGTAGTGATAAATCTTCCGCAAAGCAATCTGGTAACAAAACCTTAAAAATCGTTTTAATTATTGTAGCGATCCTCGTGTTTTTGGGGTTATTGGGCACTGCAGCCGGCATTTACTTTGGCAGAAAGGCTGGTGAAAAAATCGCAGAAGGCATTTTAAGCGCCGGTAGTAATAGCAACGTTGATATAGACAGCAGCAGTCAAACAACAACTATCAGCGACGAGAATGGCACGGTGGAAATAAGCGAAGCCAATAAATGGCCGGAGGATTTACCTGGTGGTTTTCCAAAATATTCCTACGGTGAGGTAGCATATTCAGGTAAAAATATTGACAACGAAGCAGGTACAATGTGGTCTGTAACCGTAAATGGAAGCACCCTGGCAAATTATCAAAGTTATCTTGGGCAGGTTGCCAGTGCCGGTTGGGCTATGTCTAGTTCAAACTCGGCAAGCGGTTTTAGCAACAGCTTATACACTAAAGATGGTTATAGCGCGACCATTTCATATGATTCCTCCGGCAGTGAATTTAATTTGGTTATTTCTGAAGATTATGTTCCTCAATAAGTAATAATTAAGGAGCAAAAATGAAAAAGCAATTTATGGGTTTAAGACGATTTAATGTTGTAATGTCGATACTGCATTTTATTCAGGGCGTGGCAATGCTGCTTTTATCCAGTGATTTTAAATTGCCCGTAACTACTTCTTTCTTGAAGTTTGATGTTGCCAGTCAAAAATTATTTCCTCGTACAGAGACTTTGTTTGATTTAAAAATCGGCCCTGTGGTGGCGGCATTTTTGTTTCTCTCATCGCTGGCACACTTGCTGATATCGATTCCGACAATTAACACATGGTACAACAAAAACTTGTCTAGGGGAATTAATTTTGCACGCTGGATTGAATATTTTTTTAGCTCGTCGTTGATGATCGTGATTATCGCCATGTTGGTCGGTTTATATGATATTTCAGTATTGCTTCTAATCTTTTTCTTAAATGGTATGATGATTCTTTTCGGCTGGATGATGGAACTTCACAACCAAACAACCAAAAAAACCGACTGGACTTCTTACATTTTTGGCTGTATTGCCGGAATAATTCCCTGGGTGGTTATCGCCATATATTTGTTTGGTGCAGGTGACGGCGAAAATAAAGCACCAGATTTTGTTTACTGGATATATTTTTCGATATTTTTATTCTTTAATTCTTTTGCCGTGAATCAGGTGCTGCAGTACAAAAAAATCGGTAAATGGCGGGATTATACTTTCGGCGAAAAAGTATATATTATTTTAAGTTTAGTTGCTAAATCATTATTGGCTTGGCAGGTTTGGGCCGGCACCTTGAGACCAGTCTAAGGTTCTATTAAAATTATCTGCGATATCATGATAAAATAGGCTTATGTCAAAGTCACAGGTTTATTATTCTGAAAATAATTATGATTCGTTGCTTGGATATTTGCCAAAGCTTTATGGGCAGGTAGGCTTGAAGGTCCATGTTGGAGAGCCGGGAAATACCACTTATCTGCCGGCAATCTATGCAAAAAAAGTCTATCGGCAAATTAAAAACAGTAGTAATATTGTCAACCTCATAGAGTGCAATGTTCTATATCGAGGTAGCCGTACAAATGCCACTGATCATATTAAAACAGCCGATAACCACGGTTTCGGATTTGCTAAATTAGACATTCTGGATGGGGAAGATGGTAGCAAGAGTTGGAAAATCGATATCAAAAAAAAGCATTTCAGTGAAATTTTAGTCGGTGCAGGATTAAAAGAGTACCGGCATATTGTAATTGTAAGCCATTTTAAAGGGCATTCAGCTTGCGGTTTTGGAGGCTCATTAAAAAATCTGGGAATGGGACTTGGTTCAAGAGCAGGGAAAATGGCAATGCACGCGGCTTTTGATTTAAATATCAACACCCAAAAATGTCTTGGATGCGGTATTTGCGCTAAAAAATGTGATGCAGAAGCCATAAAAATCAACCACAAACAAAAGGCCGAAATAGATTTTGATAAATGCCTGCGTTGCGCCGGGTGTATTGCCAACTGCCCTCAAGGGGCAGTAGAGATGCCTTGGGGTGGGACATCATCTGAAGGTTTGCAGGAGAGAATTGCCGAGTATTGCTATGGTATTACGCAAAAAGTGAAATGCGACTTTTATATCAACGCCGCGGTAAATATTACGGCGCGCTGCGATTGCGCTGGAGTTAAAATGTCAAAAATTAGCAGGGATATCGGGTTTTTAGCCTCGACAGATCCGGTAGCTTTGGACCAGGCAAGTTATGATTTGGTATCAGAGAAAAACCACAAAAAAGATATTTTTAAACAAGCAAGCGGTGTTGACGGCACTCATATTTTAAAATACGCCGAAAAGTTGCATTTAGGTAGCACCAAATACGAGATTACGACAATTTAATTGCATTTGATTGTAGTAGAAAATCAGAGTTTTTAAAACATTCGCACCAAAAATTAAAAACGCACTTCGCTATTCAATCTGGAAGTGTATTTTTAATATTTTTTATAACACTACAATACTACGTTGTATTGTAGTGAAGTTTTAAGCTGGCCGTTTTTGGTGTGCAAACCGGCTTTATTTGCACGAGTATTTATTAATTATGCCGGTTAAAATATTAATACCTTAAATCCTTTAGGGTAAGGTCAAGTTTTACTTCGCGGTTGTTGCTTTTAGTTGCTGCCAGTGTGCTGTTTTCAAAATAATAAATACTTGCTCCCTCCGGATATTTTTCCGAGGTAATTTCAGATGAGGCGGTAAAAACAATATAGTCATGAATTTGATTGAATAACACATCTCTATATGGATATCTGACTACAAAATAATCAAATCCCGGACCTCCTTTTAGCAGTTCGCCCTCAACAATAATCTTATTATCCTGGGCTTGTGCGGGACGATTGCCGTAAACATCAATACGTAAAGTGGATTCAGCCCCGGGCGGGTTTTTGTTGCCCAGAAAGTCAAAATAATTTTCATCAAGCGACATATTAAAAACGGCAGAAGTAATTTTATCGTCATAGTATGTAGGTAGGTCGTCGCCGGATTCGGGAAGTGTCCCGCCGAGAGAAAATTTCAAATAAACATAGTCGCTATCGCTATAAAAACCGATACTTTTGATTTTAATAAAGGCAATTTCATATGGGTTGGGATTCGATGGGGTGGCTGAAAAAGAAGTATTTTGATTGATGATGATGTCATCATAAAATGTCGGTGCGTATTTGCTCAAATCGTTTTTATCTTTATTGTACTGCGTCCAAGCAAAAACAACCGCATATACAATTGCCGCCGAGTAAAGAGCATATAAAATAATCCTGTAATATTTTTTCGACATATTCTATTCTATTATATACCATTTATAAATAAGTCAAACAAATAACTATTAAAGAACCAAAATAGATAAAGCAGCACAATATAATAATGATATATATCAATCTATTAATCTTAAGAATATGAGAATAACTATCAATTTGATAATATATGATTATGGAGGAGAGGGCAATAAGGCTTTTGGAAAAACACTTTAAAGGTATTTCGAACGGAAAAAGAATTAAAATAATTCTTTTGGTTTTTGATACTCCAGGACTTACTTTAAATCAAATATCACAAAAATTAAAATGCAATATTAAAACAACTTCCGAACATTTAAGAAAGTTGCACCAGGCCGGTATAATT
>CAYNIX010000074.1:0-4557 GCA_964397535.1 uncultured Candidatus Saccharibacteria bacterium
CACCCCTCAATGAATACTATTTATACGATATTATCGTATAACCTTATTCTTTGGCCAATATTTATTTCTAAGATATAAAATCGCATATAGAATTGCCAAAATCGGAATTGAAATCAAGCCAATTATCATTAATAGTACTACACCTTCGACATCTTGCTTTTCCAAATACCAGCCTATAAAAATAAAAACCACCGAGATAAATGTTAAAATATGCAGCATCCATCGGGCCACTTTTGGAACAAAAATGAGGAAAACAATTAATATTAACCCAATTAGTGCAATTATCATCTCTAGGCTCACAATACCTGCCACAAAATTTAATAATTTAATTTACAAGAACGACATATTTGGATAATTCACTTCGATGTTAAGCGATTTATCGCATACAAAAGAGCATAAATAGCTGTAATGCAATGTTTCCTAAAATCTTTATTTTCTATTCACATTATAATGCGGGGTGTTAAGGAGAAAGGATAAAGGTAAAAGGAGAAAGTTTATAAAGTTATAAAGTTATAAAGTTTATAAAGTTGCCCAACCCAGGGGGTCCCTTTGGGAAAAGTTTATAAAGGTTAGGTAGCATAATTTTGTGATTTTGTGTAAGTACTTTTAATTTACTCCAGCAAAACTAATTTTGCAACTGAGGTACAGAGATACTAAAGAACAGAAGAACAAAAAGTATTAAAAACCCAATAAATGCTTTGAGCTTTTTCAATACAGTAGATTAAAAACCGTTATACGATATTATCGTATATTGACATTGATTGATGTTTTCTGTATAATTTCAGTTATTAAGCTCCTCGGCCGCAGGTTTCGCCCTGCAATCGGCGGAGGACTTTTTATTTCTCCGGGTATATTGAAATTAAGTCTTTTCTTTTAGTTCTTTTGTTCTCTTTAATTTGTACAATATATGCTTGCCCTCCCTTGCTTTTACCATAGAAACGATGAAGTAATTCGTCCTTGTTTTTAAAGTTCTCCCGAGTCACTGGGCTTTGACTGGAATTACGCATTAGATCTATTGCACAATCGTAAAATTTAAGTCTACGGGTGCGATCTTTTTCGCCTTTCTCAAACAAATGTGACCAAAAAATATTTAAAAAGATCTTTTCTCCTCTGAAATACTTAGATCTTACATATGGCGATCTTTTGGTGCGGCTTTTTATGGCTCTGAAAGTTCTCTCTGCGCCATCTCTTACTTCGCTAAAGCTAGTGCCGGATATTTTAGATTTAGCTGATTTGTAATATTCCATATTACAATGTTTATATTCAATTCATAAAATCAGTTAAAAAGTTTTTAAAGCTTGCCCCGAGCGAAGTTAAGAGGTTCATAAAGGTTCTGGCACATTTGATACTAGTTTAACATTTAATGAACACCTCTAATTCACTCCCAACTTGGGTATTTTTCAAGGCACTAAATTTTTGCGACTGATTGACATTATATTTATTTATGATATCATGATGTGCGGTACCAATAACGCAAATAAGGGGAAACTGATATGCCTCACTTTGATAGCAAAAAGCTCAAGGGCTCCCATCACACAGCAATCGAGGTCGCACTTCCCATACTGGGGGTCGCTGATCGTTGCTCCACGGTGAGTGGGATCAAGTTGTGCCATATCATCAACAAGTCCGGAGGAAACCCAAGACTAGACATGGATGATGATGACGCAGGACTGAAGTGTAAGGTTAGAGGTAATAATGAGATCCAAGAGATCATCATATTCACCACTGACCGTGAAGCCGTAAAGATAGCTTTGGCCGAAGTCGCTCCAAACGGCCGGGGCAAGCGGCGCAAGAAGCCGAAGCGAAGTTAGGGGGTACACCCAAACCGCTAAGGAGGTGGCGCAATGTCACCGGAAGAAGTACGCGCCTGCGTCGACGTATACGCTGAAGCAGGAAAAGACAAGGTTCCAGATCGTGTGGTGGAGTTGGTTCGCAAGTTGTTGCTGAGAGTGGTTCCAGATCTGGAAGATCTCACTCGGGACATCGAACCAGGCGAGATGCAGGAGCTTTTCGAGCTGTTTTCATACGCCTTGAGGATCTTCACGGATGTAATCATCGCTATCGGTGCGGCCGAAAGGATCTTCAGCTTGGAAACGCTGGAATCTATAGGCGACCTCTCGAAAAGCACATCGCAAGCTCAAGAGCCCAAGATGTCCAGCGATGATGAAGCCCGTCTCCGCGAACTGTTCCGAGGGTTTGAGAACAACTAGTAACAACGAGGGGTGATTCATGGCTCCGGGCGGACGATCGCTCGGAGCTGTTGTATTTTGCGAACATTATTTTTTATTGCGATATTAATATATTTATTAAGAGTAATATAGTTCTAAAAAATTTTACTATTTTTCAAAAAATTGCTAGTATATACCTGCGAATTCTACTATACCTTACCACGGGGTAATAGCAATGAGCCGGGAGGAAGTCGTCGCCTGCGCCGAGATCTTTGCTGTAAGCGATCCCAGAGGGAAAGCCAACAACGTGACACCAGCAATGATACAGCGATTTCTCATCAGCCAATGCCAAAAAGGAGACAACTCCGAGCGCGTCGAGGCTGTAGAGGAAGTTCCGGAGCTGTTTGCCTTCTTTGGCAAGCTAGTCCGCGAGTCTAAGAACATCCCTCTCGACACAAACCGTGGGCTTGGTTCAGACGGTAGGGACGGAGATTACCACCCTGTGCTAGACCAAGAACACCCAGAAGCTGACAAGATGTTTCAGCTGTTAGTGGCTCCCCTATTTGCACAGTAGTCGCATCATATTCGACAAAACCGCATTAGGAGGCCTGTCAAGATGAAATTCAGTCCAGTGGACGGACCATGCATTGCAACCCGAAGGGGACGCCAATGCGACTATCCGGGATGCGAGAGGCGAATTAGGGAAGGAGACCAGTACTGGACAGTCTGGAGTGAGGGCGAAAACCGCCGATTTTGTCGCAAATCAGAAGCCATGCGACATTGGGCTGAAACCATGCTCCGTGTCGAGTACGGCAGAGTCAGCTGTGTGTTTGACGCCGAGAAAGCCGGCTACATCGCCTTGGTGGTACAGAGCGGCAGCCGCCTAACCATGACATGGATACCTCCCATCCCGCAAGGCGAGCTATGTTCTATCAAGATCAACGGGATAGAAATCAGCTTGCAAGAAGCGTACGGAGGCAAATACATCGGCCTGCCGAAAGACGAAAGCAATATCACTGTAACCACACCGAACGGCGACAACTACAGCTTTGAAGTAAGCCGCTAAGCTAGCCCAAGGGACCATCCGAGGGTTTGAGAACAACTAGTAACAACGAAGGGGTGATCCATGGCTCTGGGCGGACGATCGCTCGGAGCCAGTGCTTTTATATAGAACTAAAATTAAACAATAATCCCACCGATGAAATTTTGTTCGAATACCAATTTATCCTTCAAATAAATCTTTTCATTGCCGGTAAAATCTTTTATATCTCCTGAAAGAGTTGAAACATACCTCCACTCACCTTCCTCAAACTTCTCGGGGCCGCGATAGGGTTTTTCTGGGTTCATGGCAAGCAATGCCTTCTTTAAAAACTTAATGGTTTGCTTGGTGAGTGTTTCATCGCTATGATGTTCAAACTTCATACCACCGGCATATGCCATGGCCCAGATGGGGTCCCCTTTGTAGTAAACTACTTCCTGGCCGGGAGCAAAGTAGTGGCCGGAGTATGAATCGTGATACAAATAATCTCCCTCACTGTACTCAAGTTCATCAAAACCCGGCCTTTGAGGTGGATTGATCTCTTTGCCATCCCCCGCATAGCCAAATTTATTAGCATTGTATAAAAACTTTTTCAAGGAATCATGATTTTCCATTTATTTTCTCCTTTGCATCCATAAATTTTTTAGATATGGTAGGGTTAAAGTTGAAAGTAAAAAACCGACTGTCGGTACGATAGCATTGAGCCAGGGGTCACTTATTTTAATTGCCCACATATAAAGACCGATAGAGAGATATGTAAATATCGCAATTAATATGCGGCGCAACCAGCTTGTCTCCCATGCTTTATCAAGCTCAACAGCTTTATTACGTGCTTTAATTTGCTCTATATTTTTTTGCAATTCTTTGATGATTTGATCTTGTTCCATGTATTTGTAACACCTTAACGTGACCTATACAATATAATTATTTTAATACTACCCGTTTTGGATAATTTCGTAAAATAATAATTCAAATTATTTTTATTTGACTACAATATATACCTTTGTTAATAATAGTATGACAGCAGCTACCAAAAGAGGTGAAAACAGTGGAAGGTGCACCGCGCTTTATGCGAGTACATATACTTGGCAAGGACGATCAAGCTCTCGATGATGAACTTGACCTGTCCCCGATCGAAATTGTGATCAGCGACCTTTGCGAATCCGTCTGCATCCCTGTTCCTCTGGCGCTGAAAGCACGCCAATACGTATTACGGCATGGAGACTTTCCCGAGTCTGTCGCTGTGACAGGTTTCGGAGTTGAAGAAAGCACGGCATTGGCTACTGCGCTGGGAGTGCATATTCCATTCGGTATTTGCATGGCAGCAACGATGGCGAGTCGTTTCGGTAT
>CAYNIX010000075.1:0-4516 GCA_964397535.1 uncultured Candidatus Saccharibacteria bacterium
TGCACTCACCGATAAATGCTGATTCCTGCAAAAAACCTTTTTTAAGTTTCGGGTTAAGGTAGCGTTGCCAACCAAAACCGTGACCCATGGCCGGTTTATAATAAGATGTGCCTATATCATGGCTTTTTAATTGTATTGAAATATATCGCAATCTTTCTATTTTTTCAATTAGCAACTTACGCAATCCGCTAGAGATTATATCGGCTTTAGCCACGCTGGTTTGACTATCGAGAGAAATTTCCAAATTGGCTATTATAGCAGTGCCCTTCTTTTGAGTTTTTAAAGATAATAAATCAATACTTTGGTCTTTAACAATTTCTTTTATTTGATTTTCAATTTCCGGACCAGCGGAGACATCTAATAGTGAGTCCATTGCTTCGCGTTCTAACACAAACGACTCTTTGACAATATAAAGCCCGATTAATGAAGCCATTAGCGCATCACTATAGATCCAAATTCGGTTTAAAAACAATCCCGCGAATACGGCCAATGAAGTGAAGACATCTACTCTTGAATGATAACCATCCGAAAGTAGCGCCAATGAGTTCTCGTTTTTACCGACTGAAATTTTATATCTAGCCATTATTTCATTTACTACCGCCGAAAATAACATGACAATGAAACTTAAAGATGTCAATTCAATTTTGGTCGGATTTTTCCAGCCCGAATAAGCATTAAATATTATTCCCAAACCGGTGATAAAAAGTATAATTGTGATGACGATTCCGGCAAGCACTTCATATTTAAAATACCCGTAAGGGTGTTGCTGATCTGCAGGTTTGTGAGAAGCCCGAATCCCCCATAATCCAATAGCAGATGATATGATATCACCAAAAGAATGCACACCTTCAGCCAAAATCGCCGCAGAATTTGAAACAATTCCGGCTAAAATTTTAACCGTAGCAAGCAGAATATTGACTAAAATGCCTATAGTGGCAACTCTTGACTTCATTTCCTTTCCCCTATATAAATGTTATATTAGATTCAAAGAAGGCGCCCGGCTCCTCGAATTTTCGAAGAGCCGACCCATGTGCCTTCTTTTATTTTTGCTCCGAAATTGCCTTTTTTTCTTCTCTTACCGCTTCCAACTCGGCTTCAAGCATTTTTTCTTCGTCCTCAAGGGCCGCCATTTCATTTTTGGTTGAATAAAATCTACGCCCCATGCCACGGCCGTATCCGCGACCCAAGCCCATCCCGGATCCGCAAGGTCCCATCCCGCGACCGGTCATAGGACCGGCCCCATATGGGCCCATTCCGTTATATCTTGGCATCTTTCTCACCTCCTCTCAATGATATTAATACTCTATATTATGAATATATACCCATTATATAGCTTTGTCAAGTCTCTTTACTACAATACAACGTAGTATTATAGTGTGGTAATTTTGCACAAGTTTTAGTTTATACGATAATCTTTTTAAGTTTTATTCTCTGAGACATTTTTCAGCTTTACTTCTAAAGACAAACAGGATAATATTTAGATTGGTTTCACACCTTTATTCTTAATTCTTTATTCCTAATTCTATTTAATATGGGATTACAAATAGGTATCGTAGGTCTTCCAAACGTAGGCAAAAGCACATTGTTCAATGCGCTGATTCGGGGTGCCAAAGCGGAGGCAGCCAATTACCCCTTTTGTACAATTGATCCGAATGTGGGGGTGGTGGAGGTACCGGATGAGAGGCTTAAACCCTTGGCGGAAGTTTCCAAGTCAAAAAAAATAGTACCGGCGACTATAGAATTTGTGGATATCGCAGGCCTTGTACGCGGCGCCAACAAAGGAGAAGGTTTAGGCAATCAATTTTTGGCCCATATCCGCGAGTGTGATGCAATTGCCATGGTAGTGCGATTTTTTGAGGACGATAATATTGTGCATGTCGAGGGTAAAATTGACCCACTTGGTGATATTGAAACCATAGAAACAGAGCTACAATTAGCAGACTTCGCTACGGTGGAAAAACGCTTGTTCTCTATTGAGAAAGAGATGAAAAGTGGCGATAAAGTAGCAAGTATCATGAATCAATTATTGGGCAAAATAAAAATGGGATTAGAAAAAGGGATTAATGTAAGAGATTTGCCAGAACTAGATAACCTAGGAGTCGAAGAATTAAAACATTTAAAAGGACTTGGGTTGTTGACCATGAAACCGATGCTCTATATCGCTAATGTGTCGGAAAAACAACTTGCTCAAATTTTCAATAATCAATTATCAATTTTTCCCTCGACAGACTCGGGACCCCTTGGGGGCAATCAATATCTCAATAACCATTTGCCAAACAATAATACTAAAAACAATAACCCTCCCAAAGGGAGATCCCCCTTCGGGGGACTAAAACCTGACAATTTTATCCTCATTTCTGCAAGGGTTGAAGAGGAATTAAACCAGTTGGAGAGCCAAGAAAAAGCACTGTACCTCGATAGTCTAGGTATTAAAGAATCCGGTCTAAATAAATTGATAAAAGAGGCCTACAAAACCCTCGGGCTTATAACCTACTTTACCTCCGGAGAGCCGGAGACCAGGGCATGGACTATATGCAATGGTTTCACCGCTCCCAAGGCGGCTGGGGTAATACATACCGATTTTGAACGCGGTTTTATTGCCGCCGATGTTATCGCGTGGGATAAACTTGTGGAAGTCGGAGGCTGGTCAAACGCTCGCTCTCGCGGCTTGGTACACACCGAAGGAAAAACATATGTCTTTAAGGATGGAGATACGGCTTTATTCAAATTTAATGTTTAATTAGTTTGGGCTATGTTTAAGCCCGCCTAGACCGAGGTCCGGGCGGGCTTGGGTACTATCTGGCCACTCCTTTGGGGAGTGATCGAGTTCTGTGACGAAGGAAGAGGCGACAACCTTGTGATCTGGCCCAAGAGCAACAGCTGATATGACACCGGCAATCCGAGGTTCATGCCTTGGACAGTCAACGGCGAAACGGCTACTGTGTTTGAGTTCATGCCGCCCTCCTTACCTTTTTTGCCGTTTTCTCCATACACTTGAGGTATGCCTGATACGACAGCCATGACACCTCAAGGCAGGGGTATACTATACAGCCATGTTTCACAAACACCACTCCCCCGTTGCAGCACCTTACGCGATCAAATGCCGCGACCAGTATCTGAACCGTTGCCAGGCGGTTCAGTGGCAGTTTTTCGAGTTCCAACTTGCCCTTGTGGGGCATTATCAGATTGACTCGGTTTGGCTCCCCGCTCTCATCGGCATTCACAACAAGGAAATACCTGGTTCTTGATAGCTTGTACCCTTTCTTATTGATGAAGTAAACCGGGAAAACCCTACGAGAGTGGTTTCCCGGGTCGAACACCACATTGATAGAAAGCGAAGGTTCAACCGCTCTCTTATCCCACAACTCGTAATCCACGTCCGGCATCTTGCCACCCGCTTTCTGCGTTTTGCCCATAACGAACATAGCTCAAAATAAATCAGCCGTCAAACTTGTTGACAGGTTTTGAATTATCTGATAGTATAGACATGCTTATCGGTGGCAGATAAGGCGCCGTGAACTATCAGTGGAGGGAAACTTGGAGGTTTCTCGGTAGTTCACGGCGTTGGCCCGATTCAAAGATTTTCAATGATCAATGATCGATTTTCAAAAAGCCGGAAATTGAAATTTGGAAATTGAAAATTCCCCCTCCAAACTGGCGGGGGGCCCAAGCCGATCTAATTGGCAAAGGGGTTGGGCACCATAATTTGATTAGACAGATACAGGAAAGGCAGAGAGATAATAAGAAGTAGATAGACATAGAGAGAAGTAGAGAGAAATAGTTAGATGTAGTTAAATGTGTTTTTTACAACTCCTTACTACGTCTTTCGCGAAGCATCTTTCTGTGTCTATCGTTCCCAGTTTATTTCTTGCCCAAAGCATATTTTTGCCCTAATCTGTATTTTTGATTTATATCGCTAATTACAATAAGGATTAAGATGAGACAGTACGAAATGACTTATTTGGTTTCCGATCAGGTTTCGGATGCCGACATGAACGCCGCTACAGGCAAAGTTAATGCTCAAATTACCTCTTCTGGAGGCAAGGTTTTGGGAGAAGAAAATTGGGGTAGACGAAAATTGGCCTATCCTATTAAAAAACAAGATTTTGCCAATTACATTACGCTTAATTTCGAAATCGAGCCGGAGAATTTAAGCAAGGTCACTAAAGAGCTTGGATTATTTAAAAATATTATCCGCCACCTAATAGTTGTGAAAGATTACGGCAAAGAAACTCTTAAACTTTCTGCCGATGAGATTGCCGAAACCGCCGAGATTGAGGAAGTGGTTGGAGGAGAAAGAAGTTTTGAAGCGGTTCTTGGTGAAACCGAAGAAAGCTATGATCTCATGGCCAAAAGAGAAGAAACAGAAGAAAATGATACACAAGATAATCAAGAAGAGGCTCAACTCAATGAAACCACAGATAAAGCCCAAGAAAAAGTAACAAAAGAAGCACCGGCCGCAAAAGAAACTGCCAAAAAAGAGCCAGAAGAGCAAACAATCAAGGAAAAAGAGATA
>CAYNIX010000076.1:0-4420 GCA_964397535.1 uncultured Candidatus Saccharibacteria bacterium
CCTCCTTGCAATTATTATTGCACATCTATGTCCATTTTACAGGGTACCTACCCGTGGCACTCAGCCCCTTTAGGGGAAAGCGACCGTGTGTTAGCTCGTGCTCGTGAGCACACCCATAGGCAGGCTCCCTCTTTTCGATGGCATAGGGCCTAGAGGCGGCCCGGTGAAGATCGCAACTCCCATAGCCTATGGGTTATCTGCGATCTTCTTTAGTTAAATGTTATATTTATCAAAAGCAATTGTCAAATATTTATTAAAAATTATACTATTAAAAACATAGAAGCAGGCAGTATTATTTATATATGTAGTCAATTTATCAAGTGGTACAGTATTATACCACTTGCGGTTGCCACATTTAGCGATTTGGCACGGCCATGCATAGGTAAATCCACAACCCCGTCACACATATCTAAAATATGCTTTGATATGCCGCTAATTTCATTACCAACAATTATAGCTAAAGGTTTTTTATAGTTAAATTTCTTATAATTTATACTTTTTGAAGATTGTTCCAGGGCGACAATTTGCACTCCCCTGCTTTTTAAAATATTGATTAATCTTTTAGTGCTTTTATAATAACGCCACGCAACAGTTTCTGTGGCGCCAAGCGCAGTTTTAGCAATTTGCATGCGCGGTGGAGTGGCTGTGATGCCGCATAAAAACAGCTTATTAACGCCGGCGGCATCACAGGTGCGAAAAATAGCGCCCACATTATGCATGGAGCGAATATTATCGAGTACAAAATAAATCATAATATATTAAAGCCAAAAATTAAAAGCTAAAACACTGGGGAAAGTTCATAAAGATAATAAAGTAAAAAGTTTATAAAGTTCATAAAGTTTGTAAAGTTGAAAGACAGAAGACAGAATAAAGGATACAGAATACAGATTATTAGTATTTTAGTAGATTAGTAATTAGTACTTGGAATAAAGCTAAAAGGCAAAAACCTATCAATTACTACCTTTCTCCTTTCACCTTTTACCTAAAACCTATCAAGAAAGGCGGCGTTTGACTTCCTCGGCGAGGCCGGCAATGGGCAGTGTTTCTTGGGCGGAAGCCGCAAGATCGCGCAATATCACCTCATTTTTAACGGCTTCGGCCTGGCCAATAATTACCGCGTATTTGGCATTGGTTTTTCCGGCGCTTTTTAATTGTGTGCGCAAAGAATCATTTGAGGGCACAAATAATACATTAACATGATTTTGGCTTAATTGATCGTATATATTTTTAGCAGATTGCTTAGCTTTTTCGCCTAATTGCAATATGCATATTTCTACTCCGACATTTGCTTTGACCTTAATGTTCTGTTCTTTCATAAGAGAGACAATGCGATCTATTCCTAGAGAAAAGCCGACCGCAGGAGTAGCCGCACCCCCCAGGGTCTCAACCAAGCCATCGTAGCGGCCGCCACCACCCAATGACATCTCTCGATCTTTATCATCAAAAAGAGCTATTTCGAAAACGGTTCGGTTGTAATAATCAAGCCCTCGCACCAAATGTGGATCAAGATCATATCTTATTTGAAAATAATCTAAAAGTTCTAAGAGCTCTTGAAAATGCAGACGGCATTCGGAACAGAGCTGATCCAGTAAAATGGGGGCTTTACTTGATATGGCACGACAGGAGTCAACTTTACAGTCAAGTAGTCGCAAGGGATTGTGCTGATACCGGTTTTGGCAATCCTGGCATAAAGAATTTAGCTGATCTTTGAAATATTTTTTAAGCTTCTGAATATATTTCGGGCGGCATTTTTCGCAGCCTATAGAGTTAGCATAAATCATTAAATTTTTTAATCCGGTTTTTTTAAGAATTTCCCAGGCGCTCATTATGGTCAGATAGTCAGATTTTGGAGAAGCATCACCAAAAATTTCTACTCCGATTTGCTGAAATTCACGATAACGTCCTTTTTGGGGACGATCGTGTCGAAACATTGAGCCCAAATAATAAAGCTTAACCGGTTGGGGCCAGCTATTCATCCCATTCTGGATGTAGGCTCGTACCGCACCGGCGGTTCCTTCCGGACGAAGTGCGATTTTAATCTCCGAATCATCGTGTTTGGAATTAACCAAATAAATCTCTTTTGAAATTATGTCGGTATCATCACCGATACCACGAGTAAAAACCTCAAGATTTTCAAAATGAGGCAAGTCAATGCGGTCTATATCAAGCGAGCTTAGGGTTTCTTCGCTAATTTTGCGAACATGCTGCCAATAAGGTTGTTCTTGCGGCAAAATGTCTCTTACGCCCCTGGCTGTTTGATACGATTTATTCGGCATTTTATCCTTTCCTTGGATCAATATATAGAACGCTAAAAATATAAAAAACTTATTTTTCTAACAGCAAATTTATTGGCATGAGGTTTATAAAAAATTTTGGATGAAAAATATTGTTGCTAATCTAAAATCTATACAAATTAGTGCTGGCTGTCAAATGGATCAATATATATCTTGCGTTTTGGATCGGAGTTTCTAATAAATTTACAGTTTTGTTTATGAATTTTTACTTTATGATCTTTGCCGATATATCCGGTTATCTTATCTTTATTATTAGGCGCACAACATTTAGCAATCTCGCATAAAATACCATCCAATGCGGAAATTTCTTGGTTTTGAATGATACTTTTCTGGCGATGGTTAATTTTTAGTACAGATTCGGGATATAAAATTTTAAGCACGCTATGCGGGGATACGACTTTTTCGGCTAAAGCTACCAATAGATCCGGAAAATTTTTATATGGCAAGCGTGATTTACTGATCATCCGGTTATAGTAGGCGTCATCATGGTCTGGGAGAGAATGCTCTTTTTTCAAAGAAGAAAAAATGGATTTACCGCATGCTAAGAGTTCATCTCTTTGGGCGTCTTTTAATATTTTTTTTATCTTTTGCTTGGCGTGCGAAGTCTCGACTAACGATAACCAATTTATGTTAGGTTTGGCTTTAGGAGAAATTATTATCTCAACCAAGTCTCCGTTTGAAAGCGTAGTGCCAAGCCCCGAAATTTTATGGTTAATTTTTGCACCAAAACATTTTTCTCCCAATTTGGTGTGGACCCTAAATGCGAAATCAAGCACTGTCGCGCCATGCGGCAAGTTATAGATATCGCCTTTGGGAGAAAAAACAAATATTTTTTTTGAAAACAGATCTTTTTTTAGATATGAAAGA
Source organism: uncultured Candidatus Saccharibacteria bacterium (assembly GCA_964397535.1). GTDB lineage: Bacteria > Patescibacteriota > UBA1384 > XYA2-FULL-43-10 > XYA2-FULL-43-10 > CAYNIX01. The sequence goes on from CAYNIX010000076.1 coordinate 3,162, forward strand.
AATTCTTTATTATCCCTCATGCGGCGCAAAGGTTTCAGTTCATTAAGCCACTCTTTGTTGCTTTTAGTGTCAATCTTTTTATAACCACCAGCAGAAGATTCTTTGTATTGCCAGTGTGCGGCAGGACCATACTCGGCAATGTCATGCATTTTCTGCGTACGAATCTGAACTTCAAAAATTTTTCCACCCGAATCTTTAAGTGTGGTGTGCAAGGATTGATAACCATTCGATCTTGGTTCGGCAATCAGATCGTATATTCTACCGGGTACCGGAGAATACATAGAGTGAATTATACCCAACGCTCTGTAACAGTCGGCAATATTTCCAACAATGATTCTCATGGCATAAAGATCATAAAATTTACTTAAGTCAAAGTCGTAGTTGATTTTAAGTTTTTTATAAATACTGAAGTGATGTTTTATGCGGCCTTGAAATTCGATAACCTTAAGATCGTTTTGAAAAAAAGTTCGCTCAATCTCGCTTATCTTTTGATTGATAAAATTCTGTTTGGTTTTGGGTAGTTTGCTTATTATTTTTTGGTAGCGCTTGTAATCTTCCGGATATGCGTGCGGAAATGCAAGATCTTCTAGTTGTCTTTTTAATTCTCCAAGGCCGATTCTTTCAGCAATTTGGGCGTAAATTTCAACGGTTTCCAAGGCATAATATGGCCTTTTAGATTCGGAGATGGCGGCAATGGTTTGCAAATTATGTAAACGTTCAAACAGTTTGATAATAATGATTCTGATGTCGCTTGAAGCGCTTAACAGCAACTTTCGATAATTATCGACTCGCTCAAAATAATAATGTTCCGGTGAAAAAAAGAGATGTTTTTCTTTAATCGGGAGCGAGGATATTTTGTTTACACCGGATACTATCTCGCATATTTCCGATCCGAATTCTTCTTCAATTTGCCGAGTAGAAGTCAGGTCGCAAGACAACGCGTCATGCAAAATGGCGGATACAACAGTAACGGCGTCAAAATTTCGGGTTGAAAGTTCTTGCGCCACCCGTATGGGGTGAGTAATAAAAGGCTGTCCATCGGCTCTTTTGGAGTCGCTATGAAGCATTATCGCAAAATTCAAAGCACGCTTAAGTAGTTCTTTTTCACTCAATGAGAAGTTTTGCGTGTTTAAGAATAAAGCTTTTTTGAGCTCTTCTAATGATTTAGACATTGAAGCTTTATAAATATTAGGTGATAATAATTTCTATATGGTTATTAGAGATGGATAATGATACTTTTTTAGATTCATCAATTTCAC
>CAYNIX010000077.1:0-4349 GCA_964397535.1 uncultured Candidatus Saccharibacteria bacterium
ATTAAATCAGCCCCATATAAGACATTAAATAAGGTTTGAAATATTTTAGATTTATAGAATAATTATATAATTTTATTTTGACATTTTATATCGAATTTTATCTATTTCTCAACTATTTAGCGCAGTCACTTAGTTAATTAGCGAATTAAAGGTTAATATAAAAGTGCAAATAAAGCACTCCCCCACCCATACTAATAAAAATTTAAAAAACGCCATTTTAAGTGCGTTTTTAAATATATGTCGCATTATATTATTATGTTAAAACTCTATCTCTTGACCCTCGCCTAATTCTTTGGCGTAAACTTGTTTATCGTCCGTTGGTGCGGCGACAGGTTGCTTTATATCACTTATTTTTTTATCTTTTGGCTCTCCTATCTCTTGTGTGTCTTTATGCCCTTTTGAATATTTTTCTCCCGGTTGGCTGTCTGCAGAGCTCTTATCTGGTTCTTTAGCCGATTTAGAAACTTTTGCAGCAAGATCCATCATCTTCTCTGCCTCAGCTGTAATAACAACACCGCTTTCTTCAAGCTTTTTAACATCAATGTCCTCGGCTATATACCATTTTACCCCGCCTCTAGCGGTTTGCTCTTTATAAACTTTATTTCCAATAATATTTTGATATTTTAGTATCCGCTGTTTTTTTGCGGGATTATCATCTTGACTCGTGCCCGAGTCGCTCAACTTATTTTCTGCTTTTTTTACATTTTCTGACTCTAAAGTATTTTCCACATTAACATTATCTTGTACTATTTTTTCAGAAATTTCTGGTACGGGCAGATTAGAATCTATGTTCACCGGTTTGCTTTTTTCTACCTTGCTTGTGGCTGTGGTAGATTCTACACCGCTCCCGGCTTCTTTTTTCTTAACCAAAATTGCTTCGAGTCCGCCTTGTTTATAAGCCTCGGCCTCAGCCAGCATTTCTTGTTGTTCGATTTTGGACCTTTCCATAATTTTTTGCTCGACATATGCCCTTTCCTTGGCATAATGCTGTCTTGAGTAGGAAATGATTTTATCAATATTACCTGTTAATTTATCAACCGGCGGCAGAGTTCTTGCCGAAAATGCCGGTGATGCTATGCCGTCGATCAATAGCTTGATATATATATTGTATTTGTCCAAATTTACCAGGTCATTTTCTTCAAACACGGGAGCATACTCCTTTACCAAAAAATCAGCATCTGCCCCTCCTACTCTGAATGATATTAGTGTACCGGCATTACCAAAAACCGCATCTCTCACCTCTTCTGGCAATTGAGCAATATATTGGTTTGCTATAGTTAGATTCAAGTGATATTTTCTCGCTTCAGACAATATTACAGCAAATGAATCCGTGGCAAAATTCTGAAATTCATCAACATATAAATAAGAATCTGGCCTTAAATCCACCGTAACATCAGCTCTACTCATAGCGGCCAGCTGTATTTTGGTGATCATCATGGCACCGAGCAAGGCGGAATTATCTTCCCCAATTTTACCGCGCGACAAGTTAACAATCATAATTTTTTGATTATCCATTATCTCTCTGATATTGATGGTTGATTGAGGTTGTCCAACGATGTTACGAATCGTGGCAGTGGCTAAAAACTGACCTACTTTATTTAAGATCGGCGACACCGCTTCAGTTCTAAATTTGCTATCATACTGCGCAAATTCCAACTGCCAAAAATCTTTTATCACCGGGTCAGTTACATACTCAACCACCTTTTCGCGAAACCTTGTCTCTGTTAGCATCTTGGGAATGTCAAGCATAGTAGAATTTGGATAATCAAGAAGTGCAAGTACGGTATTTCTTAAAATATGTTCAAGCCTCGGGCCCCATGAATTTCCAAATATTTTTTTAAATATCCCCACAAAACCGCTGGCCACCATGCCTTTAAAATCATCATCTACCGACTCCAGCAGGTTGAATGCAATCGGATATGCTCTATCGGCAGGATCAAACACCACTACGTCTTCAATACGATTTTCCGGTATACAAGCAATAATTTTATCGGCAAACTCTCCATGAGGATCAACCACGATCACTCCCCTATTTTTCCAAACATCGTCAATAGCCATATTTTCCAAAAATACTGATTTACCTACACCACTTTTTCCAATAACATAAATATGACGGCGACGGTCGTCTTGTTTTATACCAAATTTAATATATGCATTGCGAAAATTCGTTTCTCCCATCACCGTTAATATTTCTGGAGGCACATTTTCGCACAACGGTAAATTAGCCGGAGGCTCTCCTTTTTTCGCCCCCGACCACACTATGTTAGGAGTTGAAACGGATTGATGAGGAAAATGAAACAATGAGGCTAGTTCACCAATGTTAAAGATCGATCCCTCATCCTCGAAGCTACGATTGAAATATTCATCCAATTTGTTTTTATTATCAACACTGATCTCTCCAACCATAAATCCATTCAAATTGGTGGTGTTGTACTGCTTATATGCAGCAGCTAAGTTTTGTAATTTCACACGTACCGACGTCTCATCGGTACTGGTGGCCATCATTCTAATTTTCGTTTGATAACCAAGTTTTAAAATTTTCATTTCAATTTGCTTGAGCGCTTCTTCAACAGGTGCCGGCAATTCTTTCTTTGCCTCGGCACTTTCGACAATTTCCGCGCCGGGATTAACCGCTTGAACAAATATAAGTTTGGCAAATTTAAATAAAGCTTTTGCGATACCTTTTAGCACTCCCGTTCCAATACTTTTAGCTTTCCCGCTTCTAATCGCATTAACTAAATCCGTTCCTTTGTCTTGCCATTCATCCCCTACCGGACGAATAACCAATTGCAATGCTAGTTCTTCACCTGGTAGGAGTTTACTCATAACTGATGTAATGCCCGAAATGGGATCTACTTCAAAATCTGAAAACAATTTTATCGGATATACATCCGGTTTGGTCATTTTCATTTCGGCGGTGCCAAAATGTTTATTTAGTACTAATTGCGGCGAGGCATAATCTGTGACTTTATTTATTTCCACTGTTGGATATTGAGCATAAATCTGTCCCTCAACAAAGTCAGTTAGATAAGTGGGTACCCTTACAAAAAATTGAATAAATTTTTCACGTGCCAATATTTCAAAGCTCAATTCCGGCTGATATTGCGCATGCTCATTGTATATGCCATGAATCGAAGCAAACATTTGTTCGGCAGCCAGCGGTGCTTTATCGTTGTTTTTTGGTACATCGATCCTCAAAACATCATAATTTTGACTCGAAATCCAAAGCAATCGACGTTCTTGAACTCTAACTTTATAGAGCTGAGAAACAAAAAATAACCCCCCGCCCACTATTAAGGTAATTAGTAAAATTAAAATGATTTCCATTAAATATATTTTATCAAGAATAGCACGTTTTGATAACCAATCAATATTCTGCTTAAGACTAAATATTGTTTAGACCATGCGCTCCATGTGAATAAATAGCTCTCTTATTAAAAAACATTTTGCTAGCACATTCTTTTTAAAGTTTTTTTAATGCCGAATATCCATGAAATCGTTTATTTATTTAGGATAAACTTATCGCCCGTCAATTTTTTAAAATCTTTTTGAGTCTGCAAATTAATTAATACAGTGTTTTTTCTAACTTGACGTTGCTTGCTTACTTCGGCATATATGTCATTTAAAGTCATTGCTCCCCCCGATTTTTTCAATACCTGCTCTATAATTTGTTTTACAGTGCCGGATTTATAACCCCATTCTTGGAGGGCATATATTCCCCTACCGATTAGAACAAATCTGGAGTCGGCAATCAGTTCATTATGAATAGTAGCCAAAACTACTTTTTTATGGTCAAATTTTTCATTAGCAATAGCTCTTCCAATTTCAGAAAAATGCATTGGGCTTTGATTTTTTCGTAGAATATAATATATTTTATCACGAACCGTTTTTGGATTAAATTCCGGCCAGGTGTGAAGACCTAAATCTCCCTCGTAATTTTGAATTATTTTTTTACTAATTTTGGGTAATGAGCTTAAAAATGATATTTTATATTTGCTGTGGTGTGGATGTTCTTTTAATAACACGTCAATTTTTGCCGGCTTTTTATTTTTTTCCAAATAGTCAGCCCAATCTCTCAAAATTGATACCACTTCGCTCCTTGGCACAGAAGCCAGAAGCCAGCTATCATGTAAATCTTCATCTCTTTCCACTTTTTCTATCTTCGGCGAAACACTTATAATTAAATTCAGAGCGTTTTTCTCGCTCTCTTTGGCGCTCTTGCCAACAATTTTAGAAATAATTTCTTCTTTGTGTGCAATACCGCCATATTGTTCTAGTAGTTGCTCTAAAATAATGCTTAATTCAGCATAGTTTTGGCCGATATAAATTGCTAATTTTCGTAAACCCTC
>CAYNIX010000078.1:0-4334 GCA_964397535.1 uncultured Candidatus Saccharibacteria bacterium
TTGAATAAATCATTCATCTTTTCTCTCAACTGTTCAACCTGATAAAGGCTTGTTTGATGGCCGCCCTTATCCAGTGCATCTATCGATGGGACTTTATCAAGATAATCCCTTTTAATCACATTTCGTGACACTCCGAGAAGCTTCGCTGCACGACTTAGCGTAGTCCAGACAATGCCATCTTTGTCTACATAGTTGCCTTCGCTATTAACTTTGGGCAGTATTGATCTATCAGCAATTAACTCTTGAGCTTGTGCAAAATTATAAAGCTTTGCTTTCTGGTTCTCGGCAGTTCGACCTTCGATAGAATCAACATTACTTAATCTTTTAGTAAGTGAATTGGGAGAGAAATTTAATTCTCTTGCCATAGTTGTGCTGATGGCCCATCGGATTCCGCCAGGGTCGGTATAGAAGCCTTCTTTGTCTGCTTGTGGTAAACTGAGCAACTGCTCAAGTTGAGCTTTTAACTCCGCTTGGTCGAATAATTTTATCTGGCGCCCAAGACTATCTCGGCCATTTATTGTCTGAGTTAATTTTGCGGCATCATTTACACCCGCATAAGATAATCCACTATCCTTTGTTACGGATGTCAAAGTCGCCCAAACTTTGCCTTCTTGATCTACATAAACTCCGTTTTCGTCAACCATCGGCAGAGAAAAGCGTTCATTATATTTTTCAGCAACTGAAGAATAATCATACAATCTTAGTTCACGATTTGTGGGAGTTCTGCCTGTAATAGTTTCAACACCCTTTAATAGATTAGTTGATAATGATGAACCGATATTAAGGCTTCTATCGATAGATGCATGAGTTGCCCACTTTCTTCCTTCGGGGTCAACATATACTCCATCCTTGTCCGTGCGCGGAAGCGACAGATATTCTCCGACGGTATTTCTGGCACTTTCTACATTAAAAAGAGTAGTGCTACGACCTAACAAATCTTTGCCTTCGATGGTCTCGAAGTCATCAATCCTTTTTCTTAATGTAATTGGGTCAAGTTGCAAGATCTCGCCAAGTCGCTTAAAAACAGTCCAATTTCTCCCTTCAGGATCAGTATAAACACCTGTTTCTGGGTCCAGCCTTGGGATTTCGCTTTCGCCGGCAAGGGAGGCACCATCATGTTGGTCGTCTTGCGAAGAATCTTGTTTATATTCTGGATTTAACGGAGTCATAGTTTTCCAATTAATTATTCAATCTTATCTTAACACGACAGAATAAAGAATTTAAATACAAAGGCAAATAATTTCAAGCTCATGGGTATTGACAACAACCCAGCGCTAGGTATATACCTTAATTAGTAAGGCGCAAAGCAATATTAGACTTGCAGAATGACTTTATCTCGTTTGGTAGCCCCAAGGGGAATCGAACCCCTGTTTAAAGATTGAAAATCTCTTGTCCTAACCACTAGACGATGGGGCCAGAAATAAATAAATTTCTAATTCCTAATATCTAATTTCTAATAAAATACTAAAAAAACTTAACTCAAACTTCAAATATGATGGGAATTGGGCAATTCCCGCAAAATTTGCTTGGAATTTGTCTCTTGTTTCTTGGTTATTACTTAAACTTTAGTTTAAGTCTGGGGCGGCTAACCCCACTTCATTCAGTTTTGATTCGAGTCTTACAGTCTCGCAATCAAATCTTCATTACGAGGGGCACGGCAGGAATTGTTCAATTCCCTATCATATTGAATAGTAGACGTATTCCTTGTTTTGTTTATCGCCAAGTAATAATTCATCTATGGGGCGGCTAACGGGAATTGAACCCATGACTCCAGTGCCACAAACTAGCGTGATAACCACTTCACCATAGCCGCCATATTTGCTTAGTAATATTTTTAGATTGGAGCGGGTAGGGGGAATCGAACCCCCATCTCAAGTTTGGAAAACTCGCATAATAACCACTATACTATACCCGCAATTATGTAACCCTACTTCAGCATAATTGTTAAACCTTAAAACTCGCACCATCCTTCGCTAAAGCTACGGACGGCTGGTAATAACCACTATACTATACCCGCTTGAGCCGGATGCTACTATGAAGGATGCAACAATACGGATTGTAACCAGATGCAATAGATATATGGTGGGCTGCCTGGGACTCGAACTAAAGAACCAATGGCTTAAGAGGTTTATGCCGTACCAAGTTTGCTTTGGTGCGGTATCACTGCCCCCGCACTTTAATGGGTTGTGGTGGGCTGCCTGGGACTCGAACCCAGAACCAATGGCTTAAGAGGCCACTGCTCTACCGATTGAGCTAGCAACCCATTAAATGCGGGGTGAATCTACCGATTGAGCTAGCAACCCGAATCCCTAATAGACATAAAGATTTTATCACAATTTGGCTAAATCAGCAATAGCTCATGGTCAATAATTTGTGATTGACCAAAGTCATTTTTTCAATTATAATAACTCCGTATAGACATTGAGTTTATATTCATTGTTTTTCGTCAATTTATCACCGGATATTAGTCGCTTTTTAATTGATTATCGAATATTGATTATTGCGCCTTTTCTGATGATTGATTATTGGTTATTGGTCATTTTCGGTTATTGTTTCTTGATTATTGTTTATTTTCTGGTTATTGATTATTGGTGATTGATTATTTTCTGGTTATTGTTTCCTGATTATTGGTTATTTTCCCGGGGTATGGCAGAGAATACTAGAGCATACCGATAGATCGGGAGGGTCGTCAAGAATTCAGCAATCAGATTATATATATTGTTCGGGGTGTGGCTTCCGCCAAAGGCGTACAGACAACTTCGCCCCACATAATTTAATATCGTCGGGGTGTGGCTCAGTTGGCTAGAGCACCGCGTTTGGGACGCGGGGGTCGTCGGTTCGAGTCCGACCACCCCGACCATAGAGAGATGTGGGAGGACGAGAAGTTTACCCGCCTTATTGGCGGGAGTCCGACCACCCCGACCATTCCATATATATTTATTTTTTAGAAATTTAGTTAATTAGGAATTAGACATTTTATTGTTTGCGCCCTTAGCTCAGTGGATCAGAGCGCCTGGCTTCGGACCAGGAGGTCGGGGGTTCGAATCCCTCAGGGCGTGCCATGCACCAGTAACTCAGACCCGAAGGGTGCCCTTCGGGCTGGTATCTTCTCAATAAAATTATGCCCCCATAGCTCAGTAGATAGAGCAGCACCCTTCTAAGGTGAAGGTCGTAGGTGCAAATCCTACTGGGGGTACCATCATAAAATTAAATATAAAATATTAAAAATCAAAATTAATGTTTAAATTCGGTTAACCTATCAAATATTTATTCCAGAAGGCCGGATTTTAATAATAAGAAGAACTAAAATATAGCTAATATTTTTACCCGAGTATCGCATCATATTGTGCTTATATAAAAGGATAGCTTTGTTAACTCAACCGGCAACGGTTGTTTTTTGAATACACTAATTAAATGTTATAATAGATAGGAATAAAATTTTGGAGGGGTATATGGAAATTACAAATATTTTAGCGCGAGAAATATTAGACTCCCGTGGTAATCCTACGGTTGAAGTGGATATTGAACTGGATGGCAAATATTTCGGTAGAGCCAGCGTGCCAAGCGGTGCGTCAACCGGCGCACACGAGGCGGTGGAGCTGCGCGATAATGATATCAAACGGTATCAGGGGCAAGGAGTTTTAAGAGCGGTTGCCAACGTAAATGATCTTGTCAAAAAACAAATTCTGAACAATCAATACTCTCAAAACGCACTGGACCGGTTTTTGATTGAACTCGATTCCAGCCCCAATAAAGAAAACTTGGGCGCCAATGCTATTTTGGGCGTATCGCTCGCCTTCTCCCATGCCGCCGCACTTTCCCAAAACCAAAAACTCTACGAATATTTTGCCGAAATCTCGCAAAGCTACTACCCCAATTACATGCCCGTGCCAATGATGAACATTTTAAACGGCGGCAAACACGCCGCAAACTCTACCGATTTGCAGGAATTTATGATTATGCCTCTTGGCGCTCCTTCTTTTAGGGAGGCTTTAAGATTTGGAGCCGAGACCTTCCAATCTCTAAAGTCTATTTTAAAATCACGCGGTTTGAATACAAGTGTTGGCGACGAGGGCGGTTTTGCGCCATCACTGGAAAATAACGAGGCGGCCGTTTCTATCATCATAGAAGCTATTGAAAAAGCCGGCTTCAAGCCCGGTATTGATATTTCACTTGCCGTGGACGCCGCCTCCAGCGAACTTTTTGAAAATGGCAAATATAATTTAAAAACTGAAGGAAAAAGTTTAACATCTGCGGAGATGATTGAATATTACAAGTCTTGGACAGACAAATATCCCATCTCTTCGATAGAAGACGGATTAAGCGAAGACGAT
>CAYNIX010000079.1:0-4185 GCA_964397535.1 uncultured Candidatus Saccharibacteria bacterium
AGTATGCATCGTTTAGGGCGTGGACTACCGGGGTATCTAATCCCGTTTGCTACCCACGCTTTCGCTCCTCAGCGTCAGAAAATGCCCAGAGAACTGTCTTCACCATTGGCGTTCCTTACGATATCTACGCATTCCACCGCTACACCGTAAGTTCCGTTCTCCCCTGCATCACTCTAGCATGACAGTATTGGATACACTCCCCAAGTTGAGCCTGGGTCTTTAATATCCAACTAATCACGCCGCCTACGAGCTCTTTACGCCCAATAAATCCGGATAACGTTTGCACCCTACGTATTACCGCGGCTGCTGGCACGTAGTTAGCCGGTGCTTATTCGTGTGGTACCTTCAAGATTATTCCCACACAAAAGAAGTTTACAATCCGAAAACCTTCATCCTTCACGCAGTGTTGCTGCATCAGAGTTTCCTCCATTGTGCAAAATCCCCAACTGCTGCCTCCCGTAGGAGTATGGGCCGTGTCTCAGTCCCATCGAGGCTGGTCACCCTCTCAGGCCAGCTACCCGTCATCGCCTTGGTGAGCATTTACCTCACCAACTAGCTGATAGGAATAAGGCCTCTCCCGAACCGCATAAAGCTTTACCGTACCTCACTACCGCTCGGCACTTTCATAAATGGATAACTAATATTCTAAATAAACTAATGACTAATAAATTCGTTATTCGTCTATTTGGTTAATTCGTTATCCTTTTGTGTTGTGCTGAACAATAGTGAGGCACGGACTATCCAGGTTTACCCACCCTTTCGGGTGGCTATCCTTGAGTTCGGGGTAAGTTCCTTATTATTACTCTCTCGTCTGCCGCTATATCGCTCGACTTGCATGTGTTAGGCACACTGCCAACGTTAATCCTGAGCCAGGATCAAACTCTCCATGTTGGAGTCCCGACGTTACGTCGGGACGGAGATCCTCCGAAGCCGAAAAAGGGCGAAGGAGGATATTTCCAAGTTTGAAACTTTAAAAAATTTCAAAAAAAATTGATTTAAAGTGCATCCATTCCCGATCTTGCGATCAATTTTGAATACACTATAGACTCGCACGATATCACTATTTAATTGTTAACGTACACGGATTCCGCCAGCTGGCGGATTAAACGGATTAAACTGAATTATTCAGAAATTATTAATTCGTATTAAATTATCCCTGATTGATGTTTTATAACACAAAAACACCAATCAGAGACAACTAAAACCACATCCCCTGCTCATTTAGCTTCATTTTTTGTTACTGTAAATACTCTAGCGAAATTTTATCCACATGTCAAGACTAGATATGCAGTGTATGAATATTAAATTTCTTATATATAATTAAAGAGCGTACTGATGATTGCAGGAGGTCCCAACCCATGGCATCTGCTGTTTACTCGCGCACCTGTGGCGTCTGTGTGGGAAAGGTGGCGTTGCCTATTGTTACACCCGCCCAGCTCACACTTGGGGTCTGTGGTGAACCAGAGTGGGAAACAACATACGTGTCACCTTACCCAACTAGCGAGGGTGAGTATGCTAGAGTACATCCTGTTGGAATGAAGCCGATGTTCCAGACGTACCGCAGGAGGGGATGTGAAGCTCCAATAACGCGGGCATTGACTCGCTGGGTCTATAGGGGGTAGTAAAGTGGCCTAATGGCTACATGTCGATGGCAGGCAACGCGCAACACAACGCGCACGCCTGCCTGTTTCTTTATTTTAGAGATCTAGCTAATCTTTTTCTTGCCGAAATTAAGCTTCAAGGTCATTATTTTATCGCTCTCAAATATTTTGGCGGCAATCAGCACAAAAATTATAAATACGATAATCTCGTATATTATGCCATAAATAACGGCCCAGGTATTATCTAAAAATAAATTCGGACCAGCCATAAAAGGGTGTGAGAATGGAATCGCATACACCAAATATTTAACAAAATTTGGCAATGAATTAAAATCCAAAAAAAGCACTAAAAAATACGGTATCATAACCAATATCATAAGCGGAGAAATTAATCCCTGCACACTCTTTGAATCTTCGGCAAACGACCCTAATATGAGTGCAATAGCCAAAGCCGCCAATATCGCTCCGAATAAAGACAAACCCAACAAGAAATAATCGAAACTTCCAAAATTTAGTCCAAGAGCCGCCAAAGCCTGCTCGCTGACTAAATTTTGAGCACCATTCATCGCCCCACCCGTGATACCGCTCATGTATGAACGAAATCCATACATATACACCAGTGCCATTAAAGCCGCAACAATACCGGCCCCAAGCATCTTGGCGCTAACAATATAGCGGCGGCTAACAGGCAATGAAAGCAGGGTTTCCAAAGTTTTGTTTTCTTTTTCGGTGGCTATGGCCGTAGCTATCATTTGGGCCGCAAAAATTATGACTATAAATAAAATTATAGGAATAAAAGTGGTCTGATTTGATACAAAAGCCATGACCGCTTCGGGACTTGCCTCGGCCCTATTTTGGCCAATAACCACGAAATCTTTTAATTTAACAGGATTTTTTACATAATCTGGAGAAAAAGCGGCAATTTTAGAGCTAATAATCTGGTTTGAAAGCGAATTATTGATGGCAGCAATGGCTGTCTTTAAAATAGTTGCATCGCGCGACCCCAGCATGGAAAAACTTTTTAAAATAGTATATGCTTCAATGGTTTGAGTTTCTCCGTCAAGCATTCTTTTTTCAAAATTATCGGGGATTATTACAATAGCGGAAGCATTGTCAGATTTAGCCAAATCAAGGGCACTATTAATATCATTTTCGGCAATCTTGGTCTCAAATTTAACCGATTTTAGAGTCGAGATTACCGCCTCCGAAGTATTACTCTTATCATTATCAATTACAATCAGCGGTTTTGTGCCCTCGCTTTTTTTAGCTTCGTTACCTATCACGTTTCCCAAAACGGCAAACAAAACCATAGTAATAACTAGTGGCAAGATCATCTGCCAAGTTAACAACTCCAAAACTTCTTTTTTAATTAAAACCGCCAGTTTTCTCATGTTGTTGAATATTATTACTTAATTGATTTTATAAATACTTCTTCCAAATTGTTAGCTCTGTACTTCTTTTTTAATTCACTTGCTGTGCCGCTGTCATGAATTTTACCACCGGCGATAATTGCAACCCTATCAGCCAGAAACTCGATTTCAAGCATATTGTGCGAAGAAAGGAGAACACTCATGCCGCTTTTTGAAAGCTCTTTTATGATGTTCCTAATTTCATGGGCGTTGACCACATCCAAACCGCTTGTCGGTTCGTCCAATATGGCAAGACGAGGTTCCACCATCACCGCTCTTGAAAGCAAAAGCTTTCTGGCCATGCCTTTAGAATAAGTTGAGGCTTTATCTTTTAATCTATTTCCCAGATTGCATAATTTTACCGCTTTTTCAAAATACTTTTTAGCATCAGATAAATTTTCTGCATATAAATCGGCCATTAATTTTAAATAATTATTGCCGGTAATGTTCTTATAAACTCCGGCTTCTTCGGGTAAATATGATATTAATTTTCTTGCTTTATCCGGGCTTTTTACGGCATTGCAGTCGTTAATCAGTATTTCACCGCCAGTCGGCTTCAATATGGTGGCGATCATCCGCAATGTGGTCGATTTGCCGGCACCATTCGGCCCGATAAGCGCAAATATTTCATTTTCATAAACTTCAAAACCAACCCCTTTCACGGCTTCTATTTTGCCAAAGCTTTTCACTAAATTTTTTACCACTAAAACTTTTTTCACTAGCTAACTTGCCTATCACCTAAAATAATTATTGATCGTTTCATAACAAGGAAGGCATAGGCCCATAAAATCGGGAGCCACAGAGGCATTATACCAAAAAGAGAATTTCTCATAAAAGTTTCAACTCCGGTTGAGATAAAAATATACTCGCTAATAATCATGATAAAAAAGCCAAAAAGTAGATATTTATAATCACCTTTTTGATAACTGAATACTAGACTAATAAAAATAATTAGTAGATATAAAACCGTCAGGTAATAATCGTTTTTAACAACCGCAATTAACCCAATCATCGCTAAAACCGGAGTCGATTGCATCAAAATGGATATACATTTGGACTTTAACATATCTCTCTTCACTTTCCATTGCTATACACAAAGTAGAATAATGCTATTATTTTATAATTGATACCAATGTTTCGTAATTCCTTCATTTTTGTCATCCTCGAGCCTGAGG
>CAYNIX010000080.1:0-4053 GCA_964397535.1 uncultured Candidatus Saccharibacteria bacterium
GTTTTAATGTCCCTCGTGTATGGGGATGGGATTGCCACGGATTACCAATTGAAAATATTGCAGAAAAAGAGTTAGGCATAAAAAATAAAAAAGATATCGAAGCCATGGGAGTTGATAAATTCAATGAGTTTTGTCGTTCAAAAGTTTTGGAATATACCGAAGAGTGGAAAACGGTAATAAAAAGGTTAGGTCGTTGGGCCGATATGGATAACGCCTACAAAACAATGGATAAAGATTATATGGAGAGTGTTTGGTGGGTATTTAAACAATTATATGACAGAGGTTTGATTTACGAAGATTATAGATCAATGCACATTTGTCCGAGATGCCAAACCACTTTATCACAATCAGAAGTTGCTGAAGGTTATCGAGAAATTAAGGATTTATCGCTAATAGCTAAGTTCAGAGACCAATCAGAAGAGGATTTATATTATCTAGCATGGACTACAACTCCATGGACTCTTATTGGCAATGTCGCTCTGGCGGTGGGCAGCGAAATTGAATATGTAAAAATTTCCGTAAAAACTGAAAAGGGCATAGAAAAGTATATTTTGGCAAAAAGTCTTCTGGATAAAACATTTGCCAATGAAGAGTATGAAATTTTAGAGGAATTTAAAGGGAAAGAACTTGTTGGAAAAAAATATATACCTCTGATTCCGTACGAGTACGAATCATGGCAAAATAATATTTCTAAGGAAGCCCAAAACGGATATCAAAATTTTGAAAATGGTTGGCGAATCGTATCTGCTGAATTTGTTTCGACCGATGAGGGAGTAGGAATTGTACATGTTGCTCCGGCATATGGCGAAGATGATCTAAATTTAAGCAAAAAGGAAAAGCTTCCCTTTGTCCAGCATGTATCAATGGATGGAATTATAAAAGATGGGCACGGAGATTTTTCAGGACTTTCTGTAAAACCGGTTGATGATGTACAAGCTACCGACGTTGAGGTTATCAAATATTTAGCACAAAAAAACTTGATCTTGAAAAAGGAGCAGTATGCTCATGCGTACCCGCATTGCTGGAGGTGCGATACTCCGCTTCTAAATTATGCAACAAGCTCTTGGTTTGTAAATATCACGAAAATAAAAAATCAACTTTTAAATAATGCTGAAATGATTAAATGGTCGCCATCTCACATTAAATTGGGAAGATTCGGCAAGTGGCTCGACGGAGCAAGGGATTGGTCTATAAGCCGGCAACGATACTGGGCAAGTGTTATTCCTATTTGGAAATGTGAATGTGGAGAGATTCGTGTTATAGGATCGGTAGATGAACTACAATCTTTGTGCGGTTGTGAAGTTAGTGATTTGCATAAACATCATCTTGATCAAATTGAATTTTCATGTAACAAGTGCCAAGAAAAAATGCATAGAATACCGGATGTCCTTGACACATGGTTTGATAGCGGATCAATGCCATATGCTCAATTGCACTATCCTTTTGAGCAAAATGATTATTTTGAAAAAACATTTCCAGCGGATTTTATTGGCGAGGGTGTGGATCAAACCAGAGCGTGGTTTTATTATTTACATGTAATTTCAACCGCAATTTTTAACAAACCTGCATTTAAAAATGTTTTAGTCAACGGTATTGTGCTTGCATTAGACGGCAAAAAAATGTCTAAAAGACTTCAGAATTATCCCGATCCAGCCTTGATATTCGATAAGTACGGAGCCGACGTATTAAGATATTATATCGCTTCTTCTCCCGTGGTTTCTGCGGAAAACTTAAATTTTAATGAGAAAGAAATCGCCCAACTTTCGAGAGGCGTATTCCGCATGATTTGGAATAGTTTTTATTTTTATCAGATGTATGCTGAAATTGACAATTGGAGAGGGGATTTTAGAAAATATAATTTAAGCGATAATATTCTAGACCGTTGGATAATATCTGAAACGGAAAATTTAAATGATAAATTAATAAATCATATGAATGAATATGATTTATTAAAGTCTACAAGGCTTTTTGGTGATTTTATAGACAATCTTTCAAATTGGTATATACGTAGATCCAGAAAAAGGTTTTGGAAGAGTGAAAATGACCAAGATAAAGAAATGGCATATTCCACACTAAATTATGTTTTGATTAAATTATCTTTGTTACTTGCTCCGTTTTGTCCATTTATCAGCGAATTTATTTTTCAAAGCATCAGCGGGGAAGAATCTGTTCATTTGTGCGATTATCCAAAACCAAATCTAAATTTTATAGATAATAATTTGGAAGATCAAATGATTCGGGCAAGAAGCATAATTGAAGATTTGTTAGCCATCAGAGACAATCAAAATATTAAAGTTAGGCAACCCCTATCGACTGCACAGTACCAGGGCAAAAAATTAGATGAAGAAATTGAATCCATCATTTGTGACGAAGTAAATATTAAAAAAATTATGCATAGTGACAGTTTAACACTGGGACAAAAGGGTTTACTTGCTTCTTTGGATGTAAACATTACAAAAGAGTTAGAAGAAGAGGGGATTATGAGAGATTTTGTAAGAGAACTTCAAGTACTTAGAAAAAAACTGGAATTTGAAATTACTGACAGAATTAACGTAATTGTTTTTACAGAATCGGAGAAGATTGCGCGGAGTATTCAAAAATTTAGAAATGAAATAACCGGGGAAATTTTAGGTCAGGAAATTATTTTTTCTGAATCGAAAAGTGATCAATTGGATCGAGAAATAAAGTTATCTGGCCAAGCTGTGTATCTTAATATAAGCAGGATCGGGTTAGATGCCTAAAAAGATCAGAACTATTGATTTAATTTTATATCTTATCCCAGTAGTATTAATCAGCTTAAGTGTGTCTTTGATTTATAGTTTGGTTTTTTCAAGCGAAGATGCCGGACTAGCACTAAAGCAGTTAATTTCCGGTTGTATCGGAATTATACTAATGTTGATTTTTTCTTTTATAGATTATCGCTCGCTTAAAAATATATTGTGGATATTTTACTTCATATCAATTGTCTTGCTTATTTACGTTGATCTATTTGGCAAAGTGGTTGGTGGCGCAATGCGCTGGATAGATTTAGGATTTACTCAAATCCAACCATCAGAAATTGCTAAATTGGCATTGATAATTTCTCTGGCAGCCTTTTTTTCTCAAAAAACCTCAAAACTGAAAATTGTCGACTATCTATTATCATTATTAATTTTTGTCCCGGCGTTGCTTTTAATATTGAAAGAGCCGGATCTGGGTACAGCAATAGTTTCATTTTTTATATATTTAGGTGCTATTTTTAGTGCTAAACCAAGCCGAAAACAGGTTTTTTCTATATTGAGCATAATCGCGGTGATCGTGCTAGTGTTTGGCTTATCGGTAGCGAAAATTAAACCTTTTGATAAGTTGTTACATCAATATCAAAGAGAAAGGGTGTTGACCTTCTTGGATACAGATCGTGATCCATATGGCCAGGGATATAATGTTAAACAAGCCCAAATCGCCATAGGTTCGGGCGGTATGTTTGGCAAGGGACTGGGCAGGGGCTCCCAGAGCCAACTTGAATATTTGCCCAAACCCCATACTGATTTTATTTTTGCCGGAGCCGGAGAAGCGCTAGGATTTTTAGGTTCAACTTTAACCATATTTTTGATCGCTTATTTGGTAATAAAAATTTACGGTGTGGGACAAGTAGCTCAAGATAATTTCGGGGTCGTAATCACGGGAGGGGCAGCTGCTATGTTTTTAAGCCAAACCGTAATAAATATTGGTATGAATTTAGGCCTAGCTCCCGTTACGGGCATTCCTCTTCCTTTTTTAAGCTATGGCGGAACCGCCTTGGTTACCTATATGATGATTGTCGGAATTATTCAGAGTATCTACATTAGACACAAAAAACTGTCTTTTGGCTAGTTTATGGAATCAGTTTCGAATATCAAAAAGACTAAAGTTATCAGTTAAATTTGCCACCTTGACTAAATAGGACTTTTTATGATATAAAATAATTAATACTTCTAGACCTCCGGTCTTTTTTAATATGATGAGGAAATATGTTTGCGGTTGTAAATTATTTAGGAAAACAAAAAATTAAAAATATTATTCTTGAAAGGGATC
>CAYNIX010000081.1:0-4044 GCA_964397535.1 uncultured Candidatus Saccharibacteria bacterium
GTTCTTTTTCAGCTATATTTTCAATTGGTAAACCGTGGCAATCCCACCCCCATACACGAGGGACATTAAAACCCATCATGCTATAAAATCTCGGTATTATGTCTTTTATTGTACTTGCAACGATATGTCCATAATGTGGCGTTCCTGTGGCAAACGGAGGCCCGTCATAAAATGAATATATTTCAGCATTTTTTCTTAACTCTAGCGTTTTTTCAAATATTTTTTCTTTTTGCCAAAATGCAAGAATTTTTTTCTCTATTTGCGGTAAATCCATCTTGGCATCTAATTTGTTCATATTTCTCCTAAATTGAGTAATAAATTATATAGAGATGTACCTAACAAAAAAACGGCTTCTTGTGCCGCAATGTCGCGAGGTACCAGCAATTCAAGTACTCATTTCTACAATTACGAATGTAGTATTCGGAGGATTCTACTTTTTTCTAATATTCAAAAATTTCTTTCCTCTGCGCTCCCTTATTTGGGATCTTCTACTGATAATAGAATCAAGCGCATTTACTTATTAAATTTTATATTTTTAAATAATTTTTACTCTAATATTTCTACTTTTTTATTGTTAGAAGATAAACCTTGTATAATTTTAACGTTGCTTTTAGGAACATGCATAAATTCGGATATAATTTCCTGTACCCTTTTATTTGCTTTTCCTTTGATAGGCAAATCTACAACATTTACTTCAAAAATATTATTAATTCTACTTATTGAATTAGCTTTTTTACCACATTTAACTTTAACCTCGACGATCATTTTTCATCCAGAGCTAAATTTACCAGCTTGTCAGCTTTTTTGTTTTCAGCTCTATTTACATGCTTAAATTCAATATCTCTGCCTATTTCCGTTAACAATTTTCTTATCTTTTCTATATATATTTTAATTTCGCCGTTCTTAACTCTGTAATTGCCGTTGACTTGTTCAACGACCAACTGGCTATCAAGTCGGCAAAATATTTTTGAACTCCGATCGCTCTCTTTCAACCACTTGCTTTTTTGAATGATTTCTAAAGCCCTGATAATTGCCTGGTATTCGGCTTGATTGTTGGTAGCATTGCCTATTTTTGATCTGCAACAATATATCTCTTCGCCTTTCTCATCATAAAAAACCACCCCTATGGCTGCTGGTCCGGGATTTCCCCTTGCCCCTCCATCTGTATTTATAAAAATATCAGCCATACAGTCCTAAACCGATTTTTTCTTTAACATTATCCAATGTGGTAGAGGCTATTTTTTGAGCTTTAGCGCTACCTGCCTTCAAAATTTTTTCCAACTCTGCCTTGTCCGATAAATATTTATTAATATCTTCTCTAATTGGTGAAAGATAAGCAATCAGCTCATCAGCTAAAATTTGCTTAAATTCTCCATATCCTTTTGTGCTGAATTCCGCTTCAAGTTCAGTTGTGGTTCGCCCCGATATTTCGCTGTAAATGTTCAATAAATTAGTCATAGCCGGCTTATCCGTACCTGCTTTTATATCACTTCCGGAATCCGTTACAGCTCTCATAATTTTTTGCTTAATAATATCCGGGTCATCGTTGAGCAAAATATAATTATTTACAGAACTGGCGGATTTACTCATTTTTTTTGCAGGATCATCCAACCCCATAATCCGTGATCCTGTTTTTTTGATCAATGGCTCCGGAAGAGTAAAAATTTCCCCAAATTTTGAGTTGAATCGCTCCGCAATATCTCGTGTTAGTTCAACGTGCTGTTTTTGATCATCTCCCACAGGTACCGTATTTGCATGATAGAGTAAAATATCTGAAGCCATTAATACGGGGTAATCAAATAATCCGACGGAGGAAAATTTTCTCTCATCTCCAGATTTATCTTTGTATTGGGTCATGCGGCTTAATTCGCCCATGCCTGTATAGCAATTCAAAATCCAAGCTAATTGGCTATGTTCCGGCCTGTCTGATTGTAAAAATAGGATTGATTTTTCCGGATCTAGCCCTGAAGCCAAATATATGGCGCACAAGCTATAAATGTTTGCTTGTAAATCTTCTCTGCTCTGTGGAACGGTGATTGCATGCATGTCAACTATACAAAATACGGCCGAGTCCGCTTCGTTTTGCAACTCCGCCCACTGTTTAATCGCCCCTAGATAATTACCGATGTGGATATTTCCACTCGGTTGGATACCTGAAAATATTACTTTTTTCATAGCTAAATCATAGCAAATAGAAACCGCTTTGCCAAATCATTTAAAAATATATTATAAATTATAGTCCCTGGTTTCAACTGTAGTTTGAGAATCGTTTTGATATCTTGATGTTTTAGCACTCGTTTCGTAATCCCATGTTTGCATCCGAGCCCATATTTCGACATATGGTTGCTGTTTTTTTAATAAAAGATTTTTACCGGGGGCATAACCGCTAAAGCAAACCTTGGTGCTTACCGATTTTTCACCCGCCACGGCCCAGCTGTTTATCGGATCGTCGATATCTTTATAATTATTATTTTCATAAGGATTTCCAAAATTATTATCGAGATTAATTAGATTTATGTTAATATCAATCTCTTTTCTTACCAACCGATAATTTGCGTCAGGATCTTCGAGATTGTTTTTTAGCGCACGATACATGATAGCCTTATCGTGATTTCTGCGCAATATTAATAGCGCATTGGCATTATTTGCGGTTCTACTTGAAGTGTACACATATTCACTAGGGCTGCCAACCACGGACTCAAGTCTGTTTACATAAAGAGTCGATTCAGTAATTCCACTTGATGAATTAAGCACGCAATTCTTTGTCATATATGGGTTAAAACCACTAGAATCCCCCGTACAATTCAACAATGTGATTTCACCCACTTTAACCGAAGTATCTCCGGCTTTTACTACCATATCAATGCTACCATTTGCCTGCCTGATGTCGCGGCTTAACATGTCTATGGTCTCTCTGGATTGTTGAGATACGCGGCGCATTTGTATTAATTTACCACTGTAAGATGAGCTCAAACCAAAAGTAGCGGTAACTACTACCATAATTAAGGCAAATATGGTAGAAGCTATTAACAATTCAATTAGCGAAAAAGCTTTTTTCATCTGGTAACCACTTCCCCTATGTTAGCGATTATCTCATTTAATATTACTTCTTTCTCTCCAGCTCTCCATTGTACGCCTACTGTAACTTTTAATATCTGATCCGACATAGTTAGAGAATCATTGACAGAGCCAATAGCAGGGGTATTAATGTCGTTAATTTTGCTAAAATAAAAGTATCTCTTATATGGCACTCCTCCAACAGTTTTGTCGGGAATAGATTCAATATCACTGGTTTGTTTTAACATCAACCTACCAATTGTCGTGCCGAAATAAGAATAATATTTGGAATTTAAGTCGGGAGCCTCGTATTTATTGGTGGAAAAATTTCTAGTTAACATATTCCACTCGGTATAAGAATCAGCATCAATGTAGTTTGTATCTCTCATCTGCCGTACCTGCTCTATACCCTCTTGAGCCAAAAAAATAGCGTTCTGTCTCTCCATAGTGTAGGCAGCATTGTTTATTGCGGTTTTTGCCACGAATACCAAAGCCCCCAGCATGGTAATGATAATTAAGCCGGCAAGCAACACCTCAAGCAGCCCAAAGCCCTTTTTAGATTTTGATAAAAATTTAATCATCTTAAATGCGTTTAATCTCTACTGAAAAAGGATATTTCTTGATAGTTATTGTATAGTAATAAGCATCAGATTTCTTGGAATGTAATTCAAAAAAAACGCTCTCAAAATTAACCTCGGAATTGCCGTCTGTATAGTATACTATGACATCTTTTTCTTCCGCGGGGGTATCAAAATGAATTGTGAGATTATTTGTGCTATATGATCCACCGAGGCTATTTATAGCCATATTTCTAATTTCAAAATCACTATCAGGTATAGACACTGATGCAGTTGTGTTGGCGTTTGATGGCAAACAATCGCTGATTTTACCTTCCAATTTTGCACATGGACCGTCTGGATAATCTGCTGTTGAAGTGTTTATCGTATTTAAACTGGTGTTTAAAATGACTCTTGAACCGTTTTTGCC
>CAYNIX010000082.1:0-4026 GCA_964397535.1 uncultured Candidatus Saccharibacteria bacterium
AGCTGCGAACCTCTATTGGGCTTCGAAGCTATGGCCAGCGTGATCCTTTGGTAGAATATAAGCAAGAGGCTTTCAGGTTGTTTGACGGCTTATTGGCTGCTATAGAGGCAAATGTAGCTCGAACCATTTTAAAAATTGAGGTAAGGGTAGCTCCAACCGCACCGATAAAAAGAAAGCCCCTAGAGTATCATGCGCCGGATCCGGACCGGGTGGGGGAAGTTGATACAAAAGAACAGAACAACCAAGAAACAGAAGAACTTCTTTCAGATATAGGAGAGAATCAAAATTCTAATTCCGAGCAAGGTTCAAATAAGGTGCGTGAACATGATGAGCCGGAGGAGAGATCGAGTCAGAGTCAAGGCGGTGTAACAACTTCTATTCGCACACCAGCGGGCAAGAGTGTATTTGAACGTATGTCGGAGAGCGCCGGTAAGCAGGGCACGATTACCCACAAAAGCGGTAAAGTCGGCAGAAACGATCCCTGCCCGTGTGGGTCAGGCAAAAAGTATAAAAAATGTTGTGGCAAATAATACCACAAATAGATAACGAATTCCGCCAGCTGGTGGACCAAATAACGAATGACGAATTAAATTCGATTGTTATACTGCTGAATTGCTATATTGTTCCTCAATATTTTTTCAGTGTTATGTTATCGGTGTGAGTAATCAGTATTGTAATGTACCTTAACAACTTATTGGAATATTTTCAGGAGGGAAACAAATTGGGAGGTGATGAATCATGGCTAGGCCAGTACGTTTGAAGTGCCCGAGATGTCGCGGGCTTGGGTTGCTTAGGACATTCCTTGTCTACGGCAATCCCGCAAGCGGCCACGGTTGGGGGCAGTGCCTGCTCTGTAAAGCAGCTAGACCCGTGATACACACTTCGAGACAGGAGGGAGAGAGGAATATCCGGCACGAAACAGTCATATCCAAGTATCCAGCAGCGTGGGAGGTTCAACCAACTTTGCCTAAACCGATGATTGAACCCTCGAGGAAGGCAGGGATTGCTCGGTATTACCTGCCCAGCTAGCTAACTACCGGGAAGACGCAACAAAGGAGCGTCTTCCGCTCCTGAAAATATTCTATAATTATAAAGCAATAAGGAACGTGATAAATTTTATTAATCTCAAACTGCCAAATTACACTACAATACTATGTTATACTATTGCAAAATCAAAACTAAACACTATTTGTATAGTACAGTAAATAAAAAAGTATTATTGAAAACAAAAAATCTATGAGAATGCCCGCCTAGTGTGACGGCGGGCAAGGGCAGGTGGTGTGAACCAAACAGATAAGGTGGGTCATGGCAAACTGCCATATCTTGCGTTGCTTGCGAAGAATTCCGCTGAACGATCCCTCTCCTTAATGACCTTTTCGAGATGCCGGATGTGAGATTCCAACTTATCAGCATACGAGATGAGGGCTGCATATCCATCAGTTACATTCATGCCAGTGATGTTTGGCTTAACCGGCTTGGTGGGGTTATCTTGATTCACAGAAGTACTCCTTTAGCGGATTTTAAGCAAGTAATCACAAATTATCATAATAAATCTTTAATGTAAAATATTCAAAGGAAAGGAGTCGTATGGCGGGTAAAGGAGAGACAAAAAAAGAAAAAACAACCAAAAAAACCAAAGACGACACCACAAAGGAAAATAAAAAATCGGAAGAGAAACAAAAAAATAATATAAACGAGAATTTACGACCGGGTGGAGCCATAATACCGGGAACAATCTTGATAATGCTAGGTTTGATTTTTATGCTGGATACCACTTCTTTATGGCATATTGAAAAATCATGGCCATTAATTGTGGGCGCTCCGGGTATTTCTTTCTTATTGTGGTACATGTTATCAAGCCATCGCCAAAAAATATCCGGTTTGATAATACCGGGAGTGATAATTTCATTGATCTCGGTATTTTTTCTAACATTGAATTATGTCGGGTGGCAACACATGGCAAATTTCTGGCCGCTATTTATTTTAATTCCCGGGATCTCTTTCTTTGCTTTTGATGCCGCGTCAGAGGGGCGATATTCCGGCATAAGAATTCCCGCTTGGATTTTATCAGTGATGGGACTTTCATTTTTAGTTATTGCTTTGTTATCAGCTACAAAACTCTGGCCGGTGTTATTTATTGCTGCGGGACTTTCGCTTTTATTTATCAGGCCTAAAAAATGATAGGGAGATATTTATGGTGGAGTTAAATTATCAGGGACAAGTAATAAAAATTAATAGACGCGGTGGCGGTATTGCTGAATATTATATCGAATATGAGGGCGTGCGGCATGATATTGTCTATGGTTATAAAAATGAGAAGTCTTATGATGGAGGTATGGGAGACATTTTATCACCGTTTCCGGGCAGGGTTGAAAATAGCGAATACGAATTTGACGGTAAGCATTATAAATTGAGTGGATTTAGGCAAAATGCCGGCAATACTTTGCACGCCTTTGTGAGGGAACTTAAGTGGGAAGTGGAGAAGAAAGCTGAAAATCAAATAGCATCTAGCCTCGAGGTAAAAGGGTCTGAATTTTCCTCTCATGGTTATCCATTTAGCCTTAAATATTTAATTATTTATACTTTAAATAACAGCGGTCTTGTAGTTGAGACATTGGTAAAAAATTATGGAAAAAATAGCGCGCCCTTTGGTATCGGATTTCATCCTTATTTTAAAGTAGCGACAGAAGTTGATGAGATGGTCTGGCAAGTACCGGCTAAAAAATTAGTGGAATTTGACGCAAACCTTAAACCGACCGGAAAATTATTAGATATTGCAAAAACTCGTCTTGATTTTAGAAAATCAAAAGCGATTCAGGGCATCGAAATTGACAATTGCTTTACGGATTTAATTAGGGATGCAAAGGGAATATTTACTTCAAGGCTATCAAATTTAACCGGAACCAAACATATCGAAATCTGGCAAGATAAAAACTATCCCTATTTTCAAACTTACTCGGCAGATACTATTGCCGATACTAATTACAGACAAGCTATGGCTCTTGAGCCTCAAACTTGTTGTGGTTATGCCGTGAATATGGAGGGACTTGGGTTGATTAAATTAAGACCCGGTGAGACTTTTAGTGGAAAATGGGGAATAACTGCACGGATAAAAAACACAGATTAATTACGGAAGAAGCAGAATGATATTTAATAAATTTATATGCAAGTTGCAAATTTGACCGGTCGAAACAGAGAGATATCTCTCTATTTTGGAATTTGAGGATATTGGTAATTTGAAATTGCTCTTAACAATTTAACCGTGATATAATATTTGTACTATGAAAGAAACATCAGACAGCAATAAGGTTTTGCTGATTATTTTGGACGGCTGGGGATTGTCTCCCATTACCGAGGGTAACGCCCCCCTGGCAGCAAAAACCCCGGTGCTTGATTATCTTTACTCTTCATATCCTCGCATCTCTATTGCGGCGAGCGGACTTGAGGTTGGCCTAAATAGAGGAGAAATGGGAAATTCCGAAGTTGGCCACCTAAACTTGGGTACGGGCAGAGTTGTGTGGGAGAGCCTACCTCGCATCGATTTTTCTATCGAAAATAAGACTTTTTATAAAAATCCGGTTTTAATGCAAAATTTGATGTACGGAACCGAAAATAAGCTTCATCTTATAGGCCTGGTAAGTGCCGGAGGTGTACATTCGCATTATCGGCACTTAATTGCACTTCTTGAAGCTGCCAAGCAAAATAAAGTCGACAAAGTTTACGTTCATTTTATTTCAGATGGCAGGGACACCCCTCCAAATACCGCAATAAATTATGCCGAAGATCTAGAACGGGATATGAAAAAAATTGGGGTTGGCAAGATTGCTACGGTAATCGGTAGATATTTTGCCATGGATAGAGATAAACATTGGGATCGTACGCAAAAAGCTTATGATCTGTTTACTTCGGGTAAAGGCAGTAAAGCTTCGGACGCTAAAAAAGCGATTGAGGAGAGCTACAAAAATGGAAAAAATGACGAATTTATCGAACCGTATTTAATTGCTTAAAATTACCCAAAACTTTTTG